>NZ_JAKMRT010000003.1:0-136287 GCF_025772225.1 Campylobacter sp. IFREMER_LSEM_CL1097
GGAAAATATAGAGGAAAATATAGAGGAAAATATAGAGGAAAATATAGAGGAAAATATGGGCGCAATTTTAGATGATACACAAGATGAGTTTGCAAATTTAAATGAAAATGATATTATGTTAGCTTTAGGTGAAGAGCTTACTCCAGCTATTATAGAAAAGAAAGAAGAGGGCAAGGTAAATACTAAAGAAAAAGCAGAAGATTTACAAGAAGATGAAATGGTAAATGAACTTAGTAAAAGTATAGCTCAAACTATTACTTCGAGTATTACTGATGATACTTTAAAAGCAGCCTTAAAAGGTATGAAAATGAATATAAACATTAATATAAGCTTTGATGAGGATAAACATTGAGTGGTCAAATTTTAATCATCTCAGGGCCAAGTGGAGCAGGTAAGAGTACCTTGCTTCAAAGACTTTTTAAAGAAAAAGATAATATTTATTTTTCTATTTCTAGTACAACAAGAGCTCCTAGAGAAAATGAAAAAAATGGAGTAGATTATTTTTTTATCAGTGAAGAAGAATTTAAACAAGGCATAGAAAAAGGTGATTTTTTAGAATGGGCTTTGGTGCATAAAAATTATTATGGCACTTCGTTAATCCCTGTAAAAAAAGCATTGCAAGAGGGTAAAAGTGTCGTTTTTGATATTGATGTGCAAGGTTTTTGTATAGCTAAAGAAAAAATGCCTGAATATATTACTTCTGTCTTTATTACAACCAAAAATAAAAAAGAACTTGAAAAAAGATTGCTTAAGCGAAATACTGATAAAATAGAAGATATTAGCAAAAGATTAGAAAATGCTAGTGATGAAATGGCTTATTTAGATCGATATGATTTTTTAATCATAAATGATGATCTTGAAAAAAGCTATAGGGAGTTAGAAGCAGTTTTTGAAGCTTCAAAATTAAAAAGTACAAAACATGATTTAAAACAAATTCAAATTCAATGGAATAAAGGAGAATAAAATGCATATGCCAAGCGGAACTCAATGGTTGATTATATTACTTATTGTGGTGTTACTTTTTGGTGCAAAAAAAATTCCAGAGCTTGCTAAAGGTTTAGGAAAAGGTATTAAAACTTTTAAAGATGAAATGAATACTGATGATGATAAAAAAATCGTTCAAGAAGATGCACAAAAAATTGAAAAAATCAATGAAAAAGATGTGCTTGTAAAAGAAAACAATGAAGAAGTAAAAAAAGCTTAAGGCAAAACATTGAAAACTTTAGTTTATAAAGAAATTAAAGAAAAACTAGGAAGAGATTTTATCTTAGAAAATCCTAAGAATAAAAATCTAGCTCACTTTGCTACACCTTTGGCTTTTTCTTTAGCCAAAGAATTAAGGCAAAACCCTATGATAATTGCTAATGATATTGTTGCTAAGTTAAAAGATTGTGATTGTTTTGAAAGTGTAGAGGCTTTAAATGGTTATGTAAATTTTAAGCTTTCAAGAGCTTTTTTAAATTCTTTAGCTACACAAGCTTTGAGTGATAGTGAGAATTTTGCAAAAGATGATAAAAAAGAGCAGAGTTTTTTACTTGAGTATGTGAGTGCAAATCCAACAGGGCCTTTACACATAGGACATGCTAGAGGAGCTATTTTTGGCGATACTTTAACTAGGGTTGCTAGGCATTTAGGATATAAATTTGATACAGAGTATTATGTCAATGATGCGGGTAATCAAATTTATCTTTTAGGTCTTTCTATATTACTTGCAGTGAAAGAGCATTGTTTAAAAGAGCAAGTTCAATATCCTGATGAGTATTATAAAGGTGAATATATCGTAGATGTAGCAAAAGAGGCTTTTGCTGAATTTGAAAAAGATTTCTTTGTAGAAGAAAACATTCCGCAATTAGCACTTTGGGCTAAAGATAAAATGCTTAAAATTATCAAGAAAAATTTAGCTGATGCTAAGATATTTATTGATGCTTATGTGAGTGAAACAAGTTATTATAATGAATTAGAAAATACTTTAAAAGCCTTAAAAGAGCATGGTGGAACTTATGAGCAAGATGGTAAAATATGGCTTGCATCAAGTGCTAAAGGCGATGAGAAAGATCGTGTGATTATTAAAGATGATGGAGAAGGAACTTATTTAGCTGCTGATATAGTTTATCATAAAGATAAAATGAGCCGTGGTTATGATAAGTGTATCAATATATGGGGGGCTGATCATCACGGCTATATAGCTAGAATGAAAGCTGCTATGGAATTTTTAGGTCATGATAGTCAAAATCTTGAAATTATCTTAGCACAAATGGTTTCATTGTTAAAAAATGGCGAGCCTTATAAGATGAGTAAAAGAGCAGGAAATTTCATTTTAATGGGTGATGTTTTAGAAGAACTTGGTAGTGATGTGCTAAGATATATTTTTATCAGCAAAAAATGTGATACGCATTTGGAATTTGATGTAGATGAGTTTAAAAAAGAAGATAGCTCTAATCCTGTGTATTATATTAATTATGCTCATGCGAGAATTCATCAAGTATTTGCCAAAGCAGGTAAGAGTGTAAATGATGTTATATATGCTAAATTTGAGAGTTTAAATGAAGATGGTATGAATCTTTTGTTTGAAAGCTTAAATTTAAAAGCAGTACTTAATGATGCATTCGAATCAAGAGCCTTGCAAAAAATTCCTGATTATTTAAAAAATTTAGCCTCTTTATTTCATAAATTTTATAATGAAAATAAAGTTGTTGGCTCAAGCAATGAAGATGAGCTTTTAAAACTTTTTGCCATATGTGCCTTGAGTATTAAAACAGCTTTTGCACTCATGGGAATAGAGGCAAAGAATAAAATGAATCACGATTAATTTTGATCGTGATTTTTGCTTTTTTTAATACTTCTTGTCATCATAAAGCTTTGTTCAAAAAATAAAAGCAAGGTTATGCTTACTCCTACTGCTAGAGCTAATGTTACCGAAAGTGTTGTAAAGAAATAATCAAAAAAATGAATCAAAAAATTAGTTTTTTCGCCAATATCCTCTGAGCGTATAAAAGAAATCAAATACAATATAGCTTTGTATGCGTAAATTCCGGGTATCATAGGGATAAGAGCAGGAAAAGCTATAATTTCAGCAGGTGTTTTAAAAATCTTAGCCAAAAACAAACCAAGACAACCTATGCTAAAAGAAGCTATAAAGGTCGCAATAGCTAAAGTTTGAAAGCCAAAATATCCCATTAGAGTAAAACGCATACTATGCGCTATAGCGGCTAATATGGCTGAGAGTATGAGTGTTTTAAAGGGTGGATTACACACATAAGCAAAACCAAATCCTGTTAAAGCTGCAAAAAACATATCCCAAAGTATAGAAGAATAATCAATCATCTTAAAATTCCAAAGTCACTAATGCTAAGAGTGGTATAAATTCCAATAGCAATACAGCATACCAATATCGCCACACTAATAATACGACTAAAACCCATAAGTATGTGATCTTTTAAAATATCTATAATTGAGTTTATAAAATAAACTCCAGGTATTAAATACAAGATACTAGAACCCAAAGCAATATTTGCTTCTTGTATAAGCTTTAAATCCACTCCAAAAAACACAATAAAAGAAGATAAAAAAGAGCAAAAAATATATTGAATTCTTAAATCAATTTTTATTCTAGTGAGTAAAACTCTCAAACTAAAACCCACTAAAGTAGCTAAAAATACAAATAAACATCCATAAAAATCTCCCCCAAATAGCTTACAAAAGGCCGAATTTGCTGCTGAAACTAAAAATAAATTAGCTAAAAAAGGATTTCTTTTGGTTTGTTTGAGTTTTAAAAGAGAAATTTTAGCTTCTTCTAGGTTGTATTTATGATCATGAATTTGCCAACTTAATGCACTAAGTTCTAAAATAAGTTTAAAATTAATATGATTGTGTTTGTTAGGTATGATGTAGGTTCTTTGTATAGAGTTATCATCTTTATCAAAAATATTTAGCGTAGTATGATGAAAGAAAAAATTCATATTAATTTCATAACCATACGCATTAGCTATCCTTCCAACGCATTTTGCTACTCTTGCTGTGTAAGTTCCTGCACTTAGAAAAACGCTAATATATTCGATTAAAAAATTAGTTAAATTTTGAATTGATGGTTTTTGCATAAATATTCTTTAAAATAGTTTTTAAAGATTTTATCAAAATTAAAATATAAAATCTTATAAATTTAAAATATTTTTGTAAAAATATTAAAAATGTATGCACTAGGTAATTTAAGGAAGTTAAAAAAAATTAAGTGTGATTTTTCTTTTTTTGTATATAAATATAGATAGCTAAAAGCATACTTATAAAAATAATACAAGCAATAATAACAAAATGTAGATATTCTTTAAGTAAGTCTTCATTTTTACCTAAAATATAACCTAATATAAGTAAAATTAAACACCAAATTCCAGCTCCTAAACTAGTATAAAATATAAATTTTTTCAAATTCATTCTTGCAAGTCCAGCAGGTAAAGAAATGTATTGACGCAATCCAGGGATTAATCTACCGCTAAATGTTGATATTTCACCATGTTTATTGAAAAAGGCTTCAAACTGAGCAAATTTTGTTTCATTAACTCCAAAATATTTACATATTTTTAAAATAACATTACGCCCTAAAAAATAACATAAGTAATAATTTAATAAAGCACCCAAAAGAGCTCCAAAAGTCCCACAAAGTAGACATAACCAAAAGTTAAGTTCGTTTTGATGAGCTAAATATCCAGCAGGTATCATCACTACTTCACTAGGAAAAGGAAAAAAGGAGCTTTCTATAAACATAAGAAAGATAATCCCCCAGTAACCCCAATCTTTTGTAAGAGTAAGTAAAAAATCTATAATATCACCAAGCATAAATACCCTTTAATTTTTTAAACTAATGATATAAATTTAGTTTTAATGTTTTAAAAATATAGCATGGCTTTTGCACAAATGACTATTAAAATACATAAAATCAAAGCAATCAAGTGAGATTTTAAAGGATCTTTTCTTTTTAAAATTCTTATAAAAAACAAAGAATAACAAGTTAAAGCTAACATTGTTATTAGTAGCAAAAGCTTGATAAATAAAAATACTCCAAAATTGCTTGCAAAAAAATCCCAAAAAGAATTAAATTCATAAAAACTTAAAAGATAAAAACCACTCAATAAAAGTAAGATAAAAATACTAGCAAAAATAAAAATACTTGATTTGGCATAGGCTTTTTTAATTTTATCGCAATCTTCTTTGCTTTCGTGTTTATAAGCAAAGCAATAAACACAAACATCAAAAAATACATAGGCTATAAAAAATATAGCACAGATAAGATGAATACAAATAAAAATAAAATGCATAACTAATCTCCTTAAAAAATCATAGCACAATTTTAAGGAGATGTAAAATTAAAGTTTTTCTAAAATTTGGATAGTTTTGATTTTATCTCCTGCTCTAATGCTATCTAGTACTTCTAAACTTTCTTTGTCTTCAGGATTGATTTGTCCAAAAATAGTATGCACTCCATCTAAATGAGGCTGTGGGCTGTGACAAATAAAAAATTGTGAACCACCTGTATCTCTACCAGCATGAGCCATAGATAAACTACCTCTTAAATGTTTGTGTTTTTGATCGCCACATTCACATTCTATCTCATAACCAGGACCACCTGAACCTATACCATAAGGACAACCACCTTGTATTACAAAATTTGGAATCACACGGTGAAAAACAAGCTCATCATAAAAACCTTCATTAGCTAAATTAGCAAAATTACACACAGTTTGTGGTGCTTCATCGGGAAATAATTCTAATTTCATATCACCTTTTTCGGTGCTAATGATAGCAAAATTGTATTTTTTTGCATCTTTTATGTCGATTTTTTTAAGCATTTTTTGCTCCTATTCTATGTTGGTATAAACTGCTTGTACATCATCATCATCTTCTAATTTATCAAGCAATTTTTCAATATCAAGAAGTTGCTCTTCGCTAAAGCTTACGGGGTTATTAGCAAGATATTCAAGTCCTGCTTTTTTAAGCACTAAGCCTTTTTTTTCTATGGCATTACTAAGCTCACCAAAAGCAGTGTAATCACCTATAATTAGTAATTCCTCTTCATTTTGCTCAAGTTCTTCAAGTCCTGCATCAATGAGTTCAAGTTCAAGTTCTTCTAAATCTCCATCATATTTTTCAAGATGAAAAACAGCTTTGTGTGAAAACATAAAAGTCAAAGAGCCATTTTGCAAAATTTCTCCACCATTTTTGCTAAAAATTGCTTTTACATTAGCCACTGTGCGTGTAGGATTATCACTCATACACTCAACAATGATTAAAGCCCCATGTGCTGCTTTTCCCTCATAGTGGATATTTTTAATATCAGCACTATCTTTTCCACTTGCTCTTTTAATAGCTGCATCGATATTGTCTTTTGGCATATTATTAGCTTTTGCAGTAGCTATGGCACTACGAAGCTTTGGGTTCATATCAGGATCAGCTCCGCCTTCTTTTGCTGCTACTTGTATAGCCTTTGCAAGTTTTGGAAAAAGTTTGCTCATTTTATCCCATCTTGCTTCTTTAGAGGCTCTGCGATATTCAAACGCTCTTCCCATAAATTCTCTCTTTCTTATATTGTTTTAAAGTTAAAAGTATAAACTAAGAAGTCTAAATTTGATTTTAAAGGAGCAAAAGAGTGATCAGAAAAGCTAGGAAAGATGATGTTAAAAAATGCATACAATTGCTTGCTTTGGCAATGGATCATTTTATATATAAACTTAGTGGCTATAATGATCATCAAAAAGCCATAGAGGTTTTAGAAAATTTCTTCACTCAAGAAAATAATCGTTTAAGCTATGAAAATATATATGTTTATGAAGAAGATAATGAAATTTTAGGCGCGATTTGTTTTTATGATGGGGCTTTGGCAGATGAGCTAGATAAGCCTTTAAATGAGCATTTAGAATTTTTAGGAATTAATGAAAAAGTTTTAAAAGAATGTGATAATGAGTTTTATTTAGATAGTATTTGCGTGGATGAAAAGGCAAGAGGGAAAGGTATTGCTAAGAAATTGATTGAATATGCCTTCGATGAAGCTTTGAAAAATGATAAAAAACTTTCATTAATCGTAGAAGATGAAAATATAAATGCAAAAATGCTTTATGAAAAAATGGGTTTTAAATTTATAAAAAATAAAATTTTTCACGCTCATAAATATGAATACAGAGAAAAAGGAGAATAAATGATTATAAAAACTAAAAATATTAATTGTCAAAGTTGTGTAAATTTAATCAAAGCTTCATTGGAAGATGAATTTGGTGCTATGCAAATAAGTGTTGAAAATAAAAGCATAGAGATTGATTTAAAAGCAGAGCAAGTTGAAGAGTTTAAAAAACAATTGCAAGATTTAGGTTTTGAGATAGATGAAGCATGAGTTAAAGTTAAAAATAGGCAATATGACTTGTGTTAATTGCTCTAATGCTATAGAAAAAGTTTGTGCAAAAATTGATGGAGTAGAAGATGTAAGTGTTTCTTATGTCAATTCTAGTGGAGTGTTTTTGCTTAAAGATTTATCTTTAGAAGCAAAGATCAAAGAAAAAATTAAGGCTTTGGGTTTTGAAATATTACAAGAAGAGCAAAATTTATACGAATTTAAACTCAAAGAGCTTAAAAATATGAAAACAAAGCTTATTATGAGTATAATTTTAAGCTCTATTGTGATGTATTTTGAAATGTTTGTTCAAGGAAATGTTTCTGCTTTAATTCAAATGTTTTTATCTATGATAGCGATTTTTTATTGCGGAAAAGGTTTTTTTATCCACGCTCTTAAAGGATTAAGGCATAAAAATTTAGATATGAATACCTTAATATCCTTAGGTGCTTTTACTTCTTTTATATATTCTTTTTTTGTGTATTTTGAGGTATTTAGTAAAGATGGTTATTTGTATTTTAGTGGCGGAGCGATGATTGTAAGCTTTGTTCTATTAGGTAAATACTTAGAAGAAAAGGCTAAATTTAAATCCTTAGAATATCAAAACAAATTAAAAAATATAGATATTAAAAAAGCTAATATAATCTTAGAAGATGCAAGTATAAAAAGCATACCTAGTGCTTTTGTAAAAGAAAATGATGTGATTTTAGTGAAAGAGGGTGAAAGCGTTGTTGCTGATGGGGTAATTATAGCAGGCGAGGCTGAGGTTGATGTGAGTTTTTTAACAGGAGAATTTTTACCACTTTTGAAAAAGCAAAATGATGAAATTCTAGCAGGAAGTGTGTTGATTAATGGAAGCTTAAAGATTAAAGCTAGTAAAAAGGCGATTGAAAGCTCATTAGAACAAATTAAAGATCTTGTTTTTAAAGCAGGCAATATCAAAACACCTTTAGCAAATTTAGCTAATAAAATTTCAGCTTATTTCGTAGCTTGTATTATTATTTTATCACTTTTTGTGTTTGTTTTTTGGTATTTTAAAGAAGGAGTCAACGCAGCATTTTTACATGCTTGTGCCACGCTTTTAATCTCTTGTCCTTGTGCTTTGGGTTTAGCAACTCCTATAGCCATAGTGAGTGCTTTAGCAAATGGTGCAAGAAATTTTATCTTAGTAAAAAATCCAGCGGTATTAGAGAATTTAGCTAGTATAAAACTTGCTATTTTTGATAAAACAGGCACTTTAAGCCAAGATGATTTAAGTATTTATAAGTATAATCTAACTCAAGAAGATTTTCAAAAACTCACCCAAATTGAAAATTTAAGCTCACATCCTATTGCAAAGGCTTTTATTAAAGAATTGAATATAAATTTAAATTTACAAGGAAAATTAAGTGTTTTAGTGGGTAGTGGTTTGCTTTATGAGGAAAATGAAGATAAATATTTAATAGGCAATGAGAAATTAATGCTTGAAAATAGTGTTGATATACAAAAAAGTAAGCAATTTTTGCAAGAATTTGAAGATCAAGCACCTATATGTTTGTATTTTGCAAAAAATAATATTTGTCTTGGCGGGGTTTGTTTAAAAAATGAACTTAAAAACGAAGCTAAAAATTTGATAGCAAATTTAAAACAAAAAGGTATAAAAAGTATTATTTTAAGTGGTGATAATAAAAAAAGTGTTACTAAAATAGTAAATGAACTTAATGTTGATGAATATTATTCTGATTTAAAACCTGAGCAAAAACTTGATTTCATAAAAGAAAAAATCAAAAAAGAAAAAGTTCTTTTTATAGGAGATGGTATCAATGATGCTCCTGCTTTAAATTTAGCTAGCGCAAGCATAAGTTTTTCTAAAGCAAGTGAGCTTGCTAAAAAAAGCGGAGATTTGATTTTGATAAAAGATGATTTATCTTTAATAGCTTATTGTTTTGAGCTTTCTCAAAGAACTAAAAATATCATCAAACTTAATCTTTTTTGGGCTTTTGTCTACAATGCTTTATGTATTCCCATTGCGGCAGGTCTTGTGCCATTTATAAGTCTTAGTCCGCATTTGGCAGCTTTAGCAATGTGTTTTAGTTCGGTAACGGTTGTAGTCAATTCTTTGAGATTGCGTTAGATATTTCAGTTTTATTTAATATTTGTTATATTATATTAATATAATTTTAACAAAAAGGAGTATTTAATGAATTGCAATTGTAGTTTTTCTATGATGAGTGTAATAAGATATTCTAAAATGATTATCTTGCTTACTGTTGCCTCTTTGGCTGCTATTGTTGTTTTTGGTAATATAACTGATTATAATTCAAATTTTCAGTTTGTAAAACATGTTATGAGTATGGATACTAAGCCTGATTATTTAGGTAATGCTATTATTTATAGGGCTATTACAAATTCTACGATCCATCATATTGCCTATATCTTTATTATTTGTTTTGAAGCTTTTATTATGCTGACTGCTTTAAAAGGTGCTTTAGATATGTTTAAAGCAAGAAATTTAGATGCAAAAACTTTCCATGAAGCTAAAAAATTTGGAATCATTGCTTTAACTTGTTGTTGTTTGTTATGGTTTTTTGGTTTTCAAGTGGTGGCTGCAGAGTGGTTTGGCATGTGGATGAGTAAAACTTGGAATGGTTTGCCTGATGCTACTAGATTAGTAACCTATATGCTTTTAGCATTAGTTTATATTAGTATTAAAAACGATGATTAAATCACAAACTCTCTGTTGAGGGTTTGTGGAAAATATAAAATGTTTTTATAATAATTGAGCTTGTAAATATTTATTTCTTCTTTTTTTGTAATTATTCCATAATTTAAAAAACAAAAAAATTAAAGCTAGACTCAGTGCTAAAAAATGTGGAATTTGCGGTATTTTTGCAGATAAAAAATAATGCCAAGATACTAGTAAAAAGCAAAAATAGCCAAATTTTCTTATCTTGCTTAATTTTTTAAAAAGCTTAAATGAGCTTATAAACATAAGTGTGAGTATGAAAAAGCTTATAAAACCACTAAATTCTAAATTTTTACTAAAAGTATCTTTGAAAAAAAGCATTAAATCTAAATTTTTACTAAAAGCAAAGTAATTAAAAAAGTGAATCAAAGCCCAAAAAAATGCATAAAAACCTAAAAATTTAGGGTAATCTTTTGTGTGTTTATACTTTAAAAGTGAAAAAAATAGGCTTAATCCAAAAAAGATTAAGCCAAATACACCACTATAAAAATATACAGATTTTACAATATCAAATTCTTGCATGATTTGATAAACACTAAAAACAATACTTAAAACAAAAGCTAAAAATCCACTGATATTATAAACTTTTTTGCTCATTAAAAATTAACCTTTAAATCCATATCTTTATACAAATGCGCTACTTCTTTTTCATAGCCATTAAACATCTGTGTAGGCTTAGTGAAAAAATCTCCCAAAGGACGCTCATTTGCTTGAGACCATCTTGGGTGAGAGACATTTGGATTAACATTAGCATAAAATCCATATTCTCTAGGGTTTGCTAACTCCCATGTGGTTTTAGGTTGTTCTTTGGTAAATTCTATTTTTACAATAGATTTTATACTTTTAAAGCCATACTTCCATGGAACTACAAGGCGAATCGGTGCTCCATTTTGTCCTAATAAAGGCTTTTTATACATGCCCACGGCCATAAGTGTTAGTGGGTGCATAGCCTCATCTAATCTTAAGCCTTCTACATAAGGATAATCAAGAGTTGGAAAAAATGAGGCTTGATCGGCAAATTGATTTTTATCAAAAAGAGTGGTAAATTTTATAAATTTAGCTTCACTTTTAACTTTACATTTTTCTATTAAAGCACGCAATTCAAAACCAACCCAAGGCACCACCATGGACCAAGTTTCAACGCAGCGAAATCTATAAATTCTCTCTTCTAATGGAAAAGCCAATAAATCTTGCATAGTTAAAGTCAAAGGTTCTTCAACTTCCCCGCTAACTTCTATTTTCCAACCATTTGTGTTGAAATTTTTTGCAAGCTCAACAGCTCTTTTTTTATCAGTAGAAAATTCATAAAAATTAACATAATTAGTTGCAATTTTTTCTTCACTTAAATTTAATTTTTCATTGTTAGGATCAGGAAAGAAATTTAATGCCATTAATTCAGATTGAACTAAAGCTGAACTAACTAAAGCTCCAGCACCTAGTTTTAAAAAATGGCGTCTTTTGTTATATAATTGTTCGTTTGTGATATTCATGAAGCATCCTTTATATATTTTGTGATATTAAAACATATAAAGGAAAATAGAAGGATAATTTTTATTATTTTATAAAAAATATTTTTAAAAAATTACCTCATTATTTTCAGATAGAGCAGGGTTGTTTTTTGGAAATGGAGAAGTATTGGTGTAGTACTCTCTTTGTTTTTCATAAATTCCTTGATAAACCCCTTTTGGGATGATAAATTTTCTAGCGCTATCAGGATAAAGTTCTAAGTATTTTGTTAAAAATTCTTTAAAAACCGGCGCAGCAGTTCTTGCCCCACCTTCTATTTGTTTCATAGGCTTATTATCATCATTTCCATACCAAATGATAGCTTCTATTTCAGGAGTTAAGCCACAAAACCACGCATCAATGCTTTTATTTGAAGTGCCTGTTTTTCCAGCTATTTCAATCCCTTCTACTCTAGCATTACGCCCAGTGCCTTTTTTTACAACATTTTGCATCATATCATTGACTAAAAAGGCTTGTTCAGGTTCGCTGATTTTTCTTTCTCCGGAATTAAATTCTACTACTATTTTACCATTTTTATCGATTACTCTTTTAATGAGTAATAAGTCTTTTTGCACACCATAGTTTCCAAATACCGTGTAAAGTTTAGCATAATCATAAATGGAAATTCCAAAGCTACCCAAAACTATAGATAAATCAACTGGTATGTTTTCAAAGCCCATAAATTGAAGCTTATCGTGGATTACATCAAGTCCTAGGGCAAGAGCTAAATTTATGGTAGCTAGGTTTCTTGAGCCAGTTAGCGCTTCTTTTAAACTTATGAGTCCTAGAAATTTTCCACCATAATTTTTAGGTTTCCAATCTTTCTCATCTTTTTTAGTACTTTCAAAAATTCTTGAAATATCAGCAACCTTACTCATAGGAGAATAGCCCATGTCAATGGCAATTTGATATAAGAAAGGCTTAAAAGAACTCCCTGGTTGTCTTAAGCTTTGAGTAGCGCGGTTGAAATTACTTTTTGTGTAATTTACTCCACCAATTAAGGCTAAAATGTCTCCATTTTGATGATTTGCTACTATCATAGCTCCATTGAGTGTGCTTAAATTTGCATCTTTATCTCTTTTAACTATTTCATCATAGCCAAATTTTAAGGCTTCTCTTGCAATATTTTGCACATCAAGATCAATGGCAAGCTCTATTTTATAGCCACCACTTTTTAAGTCTTTAATCCCACTTAGTTGTTTTAAAACTTCTTGAGTAACATAAGGAGCTGCATTTTGCGTTAAGGTATCATCATATACTTTTGGAATTTCTTTTAAGGCATTTTCATACTCTTCTTTAGAAATCCAACCAAGATTATACATCCTTTGTACTACGCTGTTTGCTCTAGCTAAAGAAAGATCTAAATGTCTGGTAGGATCATAAGTACTTGGAGCCTTTGGCATACCTACTAAAATGGCAATTTCTTTTAAGCTAAGCTCATCTAAATTTTTTCTAAAATACCCAAGCGCAGCAGTTTTTACTCCATAATATCCATGTCCAAAGAAGATGAAATTTAAATATCTTTCTAAAATTTGCTCTTTAGTTAAAGTATTTTCTATCTTATATGCAAGCAAAGCTTCTTTTAGCTTTCTGCTCAAAGTACGCTCAGGAGTTAATTCTGTATTTTTTATGAATTGTTGAGTAAGAGTGGAAGCTCCTTCCATAGTTTTTCCACCGCTTCTTATGATTTTAATAGCTGCTCTAAAAATTGCATCTATATTAACCCCACCATGTTCAAAAAAGCTAGTATCTTCAATGGCTACCAAAGCTTCTATAAGTCTTGGTGGAAGTTCTTCGTAAGGAGCATAAAAGCGGTGTTGCTCGAAAACATTTGCAACTAATTTTCCATTTTTATCAAAAATTTGTGTTGTAAGAGGCGGTTTGTAATCTTTAAAGGTGTATTGATTTAAATCAGAATCAGAAAACAAATATGCAATAAATATAAAAACTCCAACCATACATACTATACAAAAAGAAAGAAATATTTTTAAAATTTTTATCATAAAAATGCTTTCAAAAGTTCTATATTAAGCCCTAGTGCTGTACTTTGATGGCCTATGATTTTTTTAATATATTTTTTATGAAATCCCTCACACATCACAGCACCGGCTTTACCTTGATAAAGTTTTGAATCAATGTATTCTTGCATATCTTTTAAATCAAATTTATCCAAAATCAAATCACACTTGCTAAGATTAGAAATCTTTTTATCTTCTAAAACTAAAATCATCGCGCTTAAAACGCTAATGCTTTTGCCACTTTGCAAATTGAGCATATTAAAAGCCTCATTGTCGCTTTTAGCTTTAGTAAGAATGATATTTTGAGTACAAACTATACTATCAGCAAATAAAACATTTTTTAAGTCAGGATATTTTGTAAAAAATTGTCTTTCTTTTTCTAAAACAATTTTTTGCACATAAGAGCTTGGATTATCTTTTTTTATTAAACTCTCATCATAATCGATAATAATTTGCTCAAAAGCGATATTTGCTTCTTTTAATAAAGCAACGCGTGAAGGCGAACTTGAAGCTAAATAAAGCATTAAGCAAGACTTTCTTCTATGATTTTTCTAGCATGATCAAGTGCTTGTTCTATTTTACTTGTATCTTTACCGCCAGCTGTTGCAAAATCATCTCTACCGCCACCGTTTCCACCAAGTATTTGTGCAATTTCTTTTACTAAAACGCCAGCTTTTAATGAAGCGTCTTTAACACCTGCTGCTATGATAATCTTACCTTTTTTTTCTTGTAAAAGTAAAATTACAGCTTTGTTAAATTTATTTTTAAACTCATCTATCATAGTTTTTATATCACCACTATCTATTTTTTGTACACAATATTGAATGCCATTTAGTTCTTTAGAGTTTAATTCTGTTTTGTTTGAATTTTTTAATTCATTTTTTAAACTGACTATTTCATTTTTTAATTTTGCTACATAGCCTAAAATATCTTGAGTTTTTAATTCTTCTTTGGCTTGATTAAGCTCTTTTAAATTTTCACTAACATAATCAAGTGCAGCTTTACTTACCACCGCTTCTATCCTTCTAACCCCAGCACTAACACCACTTTCTTTGATGATGTAAAAACTTCCTATTTCAGAGCTATTTTTCACATGAGTACCACCGCAAAGCTCTTTGCTAGCTCCTAGGGTTAAAACTCTTACTTTTTCTTGATATTTTTCACTAAATAAAGCTATTGCACCGCTTTTTTTAGCTTCATCTAAAGCTAAAATTTCAATTTTAGCTTCATTTGCTTGTATGATGTAAGTGTTTACTAAAGCTTCTATTTGCTTTAATTCTTCTTTATTTAGAGCTTTTGGATGAGTAAAGTCAAATCTTAATTTATTGTGTTCTACTAAAGAGCCTGCTTGGCTAATGTGTGAGCCAAGATTTTCTCTTAAAGCATGGTGTAATAAATGTGTCGCACTATGATGTCTAGCAATTTGTTCTCTTTTTTTAGTATCTATGCAAGCTAACACTTCATCGTTTGTTTTAAGATCTTGTTTTAATTTCACTTGACTAAGATTAATATCAAAGAATTTTTGTGTATCTAAAACCTCATTTTCATTGATAAAACCTATATCAGCACTTTGCCCTCCACTTGTTGCGTAAAATGGAGTTTTTTCAAGCATTAACCACGCTATATCTCCTGCCTTAGTTTCGGTTATGATTTTAAAATTTTCATCCAAAATAGCCATGATTTTAGTTTTTTCTTCATAATTTTCATAACCACTAAAAGTATTTTTGCCAAATTTTTCTAATAAAACTTTAAAGTCCCCGCTAACTGCTTTATCCCCACTTCCTTTCCAAGAAGCCTTAGCTCTATCTTTTTGTTCTTGCATAAGCTCATTGAATTTAGCCTCATCTATACTAAGATTTTTTTCTCTTAGCATATCTTGGGTTAAATCAAGCGGAAAACCATAAGTATCATAAAGTTTAAAAGCTACTTCACCGCTAAAAATATCTTTAGTTTTTTTAAGTTCTTCATTAAAAATTTCTATACCATTTTCAATAGTGCTTAAAAATCTTTCTTCTTCTAGTTTGATTTGTTCTTTAATAAATTCTTTTTTTTCATTTAAGTAAGTATAATGCCCACCCATTAACTCACAAACTACATCTACAAGCTCATGCATAAAAGCTCTTTTAAGACCTAACAAATATCCATGTCTTAAGGCACGACGCATAATTCTTCTTAAAACATAGCCCCTGCCTTCTTTATCAAAGCCAATTCCTTGAGCAAGTAAAAATACACTTGATCTTATATGATCAGCAATTACTCTATAACTAGCTCCGCTTTCATAAGTATAAGTTTTACCGCAAAGTTTTGCAATACTCTCAATAATAGGCATAAACAAAGAACTATCAAAATTACTAAATTTTCCTTCTTTTATAGCACTAACTCTTTCAAGCCCCATGCCTGTATCAATACTTGGTTTTGGTAATGGAGTAAGCGTTCCATCTGCACTTCTTTCATACTGCATAAAAACTAGGTTCCAAATTTCTAAGAACCTATCTCCATCTCCACCCATATAATCTTCGCTAGAATTAAAATGCTCAGCGCCTTGATCATAAAAAATTTCACTACAAGGTCCACATGGTCCAGTATCGCCCATTTGCCAGAAATTATCTTTATCGCCAAATTTATAAATTCTTTCTTTTTCTATATGTTTTTGCCAAAGCTCATATGCTTCATCATCACTTTCATGAACGGTTACATATAATCTTTCTTTAGGTAATTTTAAAACTTCAGTTACGAATTCCCAAGCATAAGCAATGGCTTGTGCTTTAAAATAATCTCCAAAACTAAAATTCCCAAGCATTTCAAAGAAAGTATGATGTCTTGCCGTATAGCCTACATTGTCTAAGTCATTATGTTTTCCACCAGCTCTTATACAAGTTTGACAGCTTGTTTTACGCGGAGGATTAGGGCGTGGTACTTCTCCGGTAAATATGCTTTTAAAAGGTACCATACCTGCATTAGTAAAAAGTAAAGTTGCATCATCAGGCACCAAAGGGCTTGAAGGAGTGATTTCATGTCCTTTTGACTTAAAAAATTCTAAATATTCTTTTCTTATATCCATAGATTTTCCTAGCTAGTTTTTTGTTTAAAATAATACCAAAAATACTTTAAATTAAGTAAAACTATCTTATAATCATGATTTTAAATTTATAAGGTTAATATAATGAAAATTCCTTTTATAGACTTAAATGCTCAATATAATGCTTATAAAAATGAAATCGATGAGGCTATTGGTGAAGTTTTACAAAGCGCTTCTTTTATAGGTGGTGCAAAATTAGAAGAATTTGAAAACAATTTAGCTAAATATGCAGGTATTAAACACGCAATAGGTTGTTCAAGTGGCACAAGTGCGTTATTTTTAGCCTTGATGGCTTTGGGCGTGGGTAAAAATGATGAGGTAATAGTACCAAGTTTTACCTTTATAGCTACAGCTGAAATGGTTGCTCTAATCGGCGCTAAGCCCGTTTTTGTAGATATTGATTTTAAAGATTATAATCTTAGTTTAGAAAAAGTTCAAAGTGCTATCACGCCTAAAACTAAAGCTGTAATTGCTGTGAGTATTTTTGGGCTTATGCCTGATATGTTTGCTTTAAAAGAACTTTGTAAAAGTCAAAACATCGCTTTGATAGAAGATAGCGCACAAAGTTTTGGAGCTAGTCAAAAAGGTATAAAATCATGTGTTATAGCTGATATATCTTGCACAAGCTTTTTTCCGTCTAAGCCTTTAGGTGCTTATGGAGATGGCGGGGCGATTTTTACCCAAGATGATGAATTAGCGCAAAAAATAAAAATTTATTTAAATCATGGACAAGTGCAAAGATATAAGCATAAATACATCGGTATTAATGGAAGGCTTGATACCATCCAAGCGGCTGTTTTAAATGTGAAATTAAAATACTTAGATGAAGAGATTAAAAAAAGAGAAGTAATAGCAAAAGTTTATGATGAAAATTTAAAAAATTGTATTTTACCGCCAAGAAAAGATGATTTTGTGAGTGCTTGGGCTCAATATAGCGTGCGTGTAAAGAATAGAGAAAAATTCATGCAAAAATTACAAGAGCAAGGTATACCTACTGCGGTGCATTATCCTTTGGGGCTTCATTTGCAAGAAGCTTTCGATTATCTTGCTTATAAAAAAGGTGATTTGCCAAATACAGAGCTATTAAGTGATGAAATTTTATCCTTACCTATGAGTGCGTTTTTAAAAGAAGAACACCAAATTAGAGTGATTGAGGCTTTTAAATGAAAATAGGGCTTATAGGCCTTGGTAAAATGGGTAAAAACCATTTAAGAGAACTCGAGCGTAATTTAAAAGTAAAAGAAATTCATCTTTATGATCCTTTCTGTAAAGATAAATTTAAACACTTTTTTCATAAAAATTTTGATGATTTTTTAGCACAAAATCTTAATGGTGTTATCATTGCCACGCCTACTCATACGCATTTAGATATAGCTTTAAAGGTTTTTCCTAAAATAAAAAATGTTTTAATAGAAAAGCCTTTGGCATTAAATGTAGATGAAATTTTAATTTTAGAGCAAAAAGCTAGAGAAAATAAAGTCAGAGTAGGGGTGGGCTTTTGTGAGAGATTTAATCCGGCTATTTTAACTTTAAAAGAAAAACTTTTAGAAGATGAGATTATAAGTATTAACATACAAAGAATTTCTCCTTATCCGCAAAGAATAAATGATGTGGGTGTTTTAAGTGATCTTAGTGTGCATGATATTGACTTAGTTAGATTTTTAAGTCAAGAACAAATTTTAAAAGCAAATATTTATAAAAGCTTTCATCATGATAAATTTGAAGATGAGGTAATGATAGGTTTAAAATTGGAAAATATTTTAGCAAATATCCATGATAGTTGGAATGGACAATGCATTATAAGAAAGATCACACTTTTAGGTAAAAAACATACTTATGAACTTGATCTTAAAAATTTTGAACTTTTTATTAATATGCAAAAAATTCCAAATTTATATAAAAATTCTCCTTTATATGCTGAGCATGAGGCTTTTTTTGAGTTTTTACAAAATGGGGTTTGCGAAAATTTGGCTAGCATTGAAGATGCTTTGAGGGTACAAGAAATTTTAGAAGGTGTTTGATAGTGAAATATGTCTTTTTTTTAAATATGGGCGGGGTTAATAAACTTGACGAGTGTGAAGTTTTTTTAAAAAATATGTTTAATGATCCTTATATTTTAGGGATAAAAAATGTTTTTTTAAGAAAATTTGTAGCTTTTATAATAAGAAAATCAAGATTAAAAGCTATGAAACAAAACTATGAAAAAATGGGTGGGAAATCCCCACTTACTCAAATCACACAAAGTTTATGTGATAAATTAAATTCTAAAACTAGAGAATATAAATTCGATTTTATTAGTCTTTATGTACCACCTTTTGCAAATGAGGTTTTTTCAAAATATGATTTTAAGCAAAATGACGAAATTATTTTATTTCCTTTGTATCCTCATCATTCTAAAACCACTGTAACTAGTTCTTTAGAAGTAGTGGAAAATGAGCTAAGAAATATCCAAAACCAAGTTAATGTAAAAATCATTGATGTTTTTTATAAAGATGAACTTTATAATGAAATGATTATAAAGCATATTTTAGAAAAAAAGAGAGAATACGATTATAAAACTTTGATTTTTTCTGCGCATTCTTTACCGCTTTCAGTGATTAAAAAAGGTGATTTGTATGAAAAACATGTGCAAGAGCATGTGGATATTTTAAAAGGAAAACTTAAAAATAAATTTGACCAAATCGTTTTATCATATCAATCAAAACTAGGTCCAGTTAAATGGCTTGAGCCTAACACAAGTGATATTTTAGAAAGTTTAGATCAAAAAGCTTTGATTTATCCTATATCTTTTTGTATAGATTGCTCTGAAACGATTTTTGAGCTTGGAGTTGAATATAGGCACTTAGCAAAAAGCGATTATGAGCTTATTAAATGTCCTAATGATAGTGATGAGTTTATAGAGTTTATTTTAAATCAAGTAAAAATATAGTTTTTATATTAATGTTTTATAGCGGTATTAAAAAACATATATTTTTTTCTCGGGATATTTTTTAAATTCCAGTTTGATAGTTTTTGATTGAAATTTATACATCCACTAAACATACTTTGTGTGCTTATAACACTATCAATATTCCAATTGTTTAAATCTTGATTAAATTTTGGAGTTTTTGAAAAAGGAATTTTGAAAATAGATTCACAAAAAAATGCATATTCCATCCATAATACATTTGAAACATCCCAGCAATGAATTTTTAAGCTTTTTTGTTGTAGTTATTTAGAGCTTGTTGGATCTTATATCCTAAAAACACTCCTTCCATGTTATCAACATTGTTTGTATCTCAAGTTTTTATACCTATAAATTTTTCTTCACTAATATTACTAAATAAATAGCTCATATCTTGAATTAAACTTGTATCTATATTTTTAAGCGGAATATCTGATAGTATCAAATATTTAAGAGTTTCTTTTGTTTTTGGTTTGTGGATTATCTTTTTTGATTGCAGTTTGAGTAAATACAATATAACTAAAAACACAAGTAAAGTTATAAATAATAGAACCCAATACTTTAAATAAGCGAAACAAAAAATCAATATAAAAAAAGATTATTATTGTAATTTTATTTTTTAATGTCATTGTTTTTGCTTTCTATGGGTTTTAAATAACTTTCTTTAATCAAAAGATTTACTGTATCTTTAAACATAGGTAAAGCACTTTGTGCGGCATAATAACTATAAGCTTTGGTAGGATGTCTTACTAAAACTCCAATGGTATAGGTATTTTTCTCATCATTTGCAAAGCCAAAAAACGAGGCATTATAGCGATTTGAAGTATAGCCTTTTCTTTCAGCAATCCTAGCTGTACCCGTTTTTCCACCTATAATGATACCTTGAGTTCGTGCTTTTTTACCGGTTCCTTTTTCTATAACATTAATTAAAATTTGCTGCATTTCTTTGGCAGCTTTGCTTGAAAGAATTTTTTCTTTTTTAACTTCATCATCAAGTTTTATTAAACGCCCATCTTGATAAATTTTATTTGCAATTTGTGGGGTGATGTAAATTCCATCATTGTTAAATACATTATAAGCAGCTAAAAGTTGTATAAAAGTTGTTTTCAAGCCATAACCATAACTTAATACAGATTTTTCAACTTCTCTTAATCTTTTTGGATTTGGTATTTCTCCTTTTTGCTCATAAGGAAGATCAATACCGCTTTTTTCTCCAAAACGAAAAATTCTAAGTCCTGAGATGATTTCAAGATTACTTAATCTTTGGGCAATTTTAATCATACCGACATTTGAAGAGTAAGTAATAACTTCTTCCATGCTCATTTTGTTTTTTTTGTGATCGTCGCGTATAGTAAAACGACCAAGTTTGTATTGTCCACCTTGAGTATCAATGATTTCATCAACTTTGATTTTATCAAGCATTAATGCAGTGGTAAATATAAAAGGTTTTATAACAGATCCTGCTTCATAGCCATATTCTATGGCACTTGCATTGAGTACAGATAGATCTTTTCCGCGATTTTGCGGATCATATCTTCTTGAGCTAGCAAGTGCTAGAATTTTTCCGCTTTTACTTTCCATGATGGCAACTATAATTTCATTGGCTTTTAGATCTTCATTTCTTTTATCGATAGCTTTTTCTAAACCTTTTTGAAGTTTTAAGGAAATATTTAAGTATAAATTACAACCATCTATTTTGCGTTGTTCATAAGAATGCAAATTCAAGATGATATTACCACCTATATCTCTTAAACCTTGAATTTTAGCATTTTGCAAAGGATTTAAACATTCATTATAGTATTTTTCCAAACCTTTTATGCCGACATTTTTAAAAATTTCACTTTGCTCATCCATATAAGTTCTTGTGTAGCCTATGATTGGAGTAAGTGAATCTTTTGGCATATATACACGATCTTCTTTGTGTTCTATAATATCAAGCCCTCTTGTCTCCACTCTGCCATTATTATTTGTGAAGGATTTAAAAAAACCTTGAGTATAAAGTTTTTTAGCTAGTTCTTTTAAATAACTTGCATCTTTTGAGTTAATATCTTGGAGTAAAATAAAATTATAACTTCTTTTTTTCTTTGCAAGCATTCTTTTTTTTATATCTTGCATTTGTTCATCACTTGCGCCACTATAAATTTGAAAAAGAGTTAAAAACAAATCCTTTTTATCAGGATTCAAGCTCCTTAGATCAATTTCAGCTCTATAAATTTGCCTACTAGAAGTTACGGTAAAATTATCGCTTGTGATGATATTGCCTCTAAGAGCGGAAAAATATTGTTCTTTTTGAGTATTTGGTATATGGCGTTTTGAGGTTAGAAAAAAAGTAGAAAGTAAAAATAAGGCCATAAAAAACAGAGCCATACAAAAAGCAAAAGCTACTTTTGAAACCCTATTTCTAATGGTGTTTGAAAGCATATATTAAATTTGGGTTCTTGAAATTTCTTTATATGCGTTTATAGCCTTATTTCTAACTTCAAGCATAAATTTCATACTTGATTCAGCTTTGCTAATCGCAATTGCAGCTTGATGTAAGTCTTTGACTTCGCCTGTTGCAATGTCTACCATAGCAGCTTCGGCGGTTTCTTGAGTTTTATTAAGATCGTTGATGGAATTTTTTAATAAACTCGAAAACTCATCTCCTATGTTGCTTGTGTTGTTATTATTGTTTTTGTTATTAACATTGTTAAATTGATTTATACCATTAATAGTGTTCATTTATTAACCTCTTAGTAAATCTATCGCACTTTGTGCTATAGTTTTGGTGCTAGTAAAGGCACTTACATTAGCTTGATAAGCTCTTGTTGCTTCTATTAAATCGGCCATTTCAATAACAGGATTTATATTTGGATAAGCAACATAACCTTGTTCATTCGCATCTGGATGAGATGGGTCAAATTTCATACGAAAATCTTTATCATCTCTTACAACTTTATCAACTACTACGCTCATTATAGCAGGTTTTGCATCTTTTTGTGAAGCAGGATCGTTTAAAGGATTTTCATATTCTAAAAAATTATTATCTTTAGCTATTTGCTTGTTTAGCAATTCGTTAAAATCAGTTGCTTTAAAAATCACTTCTCTTCTTCTATATGGACCACCTTCTGCTGTTCTAGTAGTATTAGCATTAGCTATATTTGAGCTAATTACGTTCATTCTAAAGCGTTGAGCACTAAGTCCATATCCACTAATATCAAAATCACTTAAATAAGCCATTATTTTTCTCCTAGCCTAATTTAGAGCTTGTTTCTATGATGGTTGAAAAAATATTACTTTGTCTTCTTAAAACACTATCTAAAGCAGAAATCATCATAGTATTTTTGCTCATTTCAGTAGTTTCTACATCAAGATCTACTGTATTTGCGTCATTTCTTGCCAAATGCCCATCTCTTAAATAAATAGTTGATTTATTAGGATCTGGAAATTTCCAAGGTTTTTGATGATTTGTATTTGTGCTTGCTAATTCAAGCTCTTTAGTATCTTTTTTTTTGAAAATTTCATTTGCTCTATTAACTAAAGCAGTTTCAAATTCTATATCTCTTGCTTTATAAAAAGGAGTATCAACATTTGCAAGGTTAGAATTAATCATTTGACTTCTTAGGTTTCTTCCTGCTAAGGCATCAACAATAAGTTCTTTTGACTTAAAAGGGCTTATCATAATTTTTCCTTTAAAATAAAGCTTTTATAGACTAAAAGCAAAAATCATTCCAAAATATTTATGCAATTTTATTTATGTATAAGTATATCTTTTTATAGTAAATTTTTGAAATTTTTAAAGCCACTTTCAAGTGAAACTTTTTTTTCTAGTGTTTTCAAAAAATCTTTTTTTGTCATTTCTTTAGCACCCATAAATTTTAAATGCTCATTAGGCACTTGACAATCTATTAAAAAATCATATGGTTTTAAAAGCTCACAAAGTCTTATTAGGGCTACTTTTGAGGCATCTTTTTTAAGACTTATCATACTTTCACCAAAAAATATTTTACCTATTATAAGTCCGTATAAACCACCAATTAAAATATCATTTTCATAAACTTCAACACTATGAGCTAAATTTTGCTCAAAAAGCTTTGTATAAACTTGTATAAATTCTTGACTTATCCAAGTTTTTTTTCTTTTTGCGCAATGACTTATAAGCGAGTTAAAATCAAAATTAAGTCTTATTTCATAAGTTCTTAAAGCTTTTTTTATGCTTTTTTGTATGCGCACTTCATCAGGTAAAAGTACCATTCTAGGAGAAGGACACCACCAAGTAACAGGATTGCTAGTCCATGGAAAAAGTCCTAAGCTATAAGCATGAGGTATAAAATTTACTTCTAGTTTTTCACTAATAAAAACAGGCGCATCATCAGGGCTTTTTAAAAGTTTAGAATACAAATTCAATTTTTTCATTTTTGGAAAGTTTGAGTTTTAATTTACCACCATTTTTTAATTTTCCAAATAAAATTTCATCACTTAATCTCTCGCCTAATTCTTCGGCAATAATGCGTTTTAATAATCTTACTCCAAATTCTTTATTATTAGTTTTTTTAGCAAGAAATTCTTTTACTTTTTTATCAGCTTCCATGGTGATGTTGTTTAAATTTTTTGCCATTAAATCTAGTTCTTTTTGAACGATTTGTTCTAAAATTTCTTGACTTAAGTCATTAAAATGAATGATTTTATCTATACGGTTGATAAATTCAGGTGCGAAGAAATCTTTTATGGCTTTATTACTTTTTTCTTTATCACTGCTTAAAAAACCAAGCTCATTACTTTCTTTGAGACCTAAATTTGAAGTCATAATGATAATAGTATTTTTAAAATCAGCTTTTAATCCACTATTATCTGTTAAACTTGCATTATCAAAAATTTGTAAAAAGGTATTAGTTAAATCAGGATGAGCTTTTTCTATCTCATCAAATAAGACTACGCTAAATGGATTTTTTCTAATGCTGTTACTAAGCAAGCCGCCATCTTCATAGCCCACATAACCTGCTGAAGTTCCTATGAGTTTGCTCACATCATGTTTTTGCGAGTATTCACTCATGTCAAATCTTTCAAGATTAAGGTTTAAAATTTGTGCTAAATTTTTTGCAAGTTCGGTTTTACCAACTCCACTTGAACCGGTAAATAAAAACACGCCTTTTGGGGTATTTTTGCCTTTTAACCCCGCATAGCTTTGTTTTAAAATAGAACACAAAGCTTTAATGGCTTCATCTTGTCCAAAAATATTTTGCTTTAAGTTTTGCTCTAAATTTTTTAAGATTTTACCTTGATCACTTTCATAAATTTTATGAGAATGTGTCATTCTTGCTAAAGTATTTTCTAAATCTTTTATTTTTACTATTTTTTTACTTTTTTTATCTTCTAAAGCAAAGCTTGCGCCAAGTTCATCAATTAAATCAATTGCACTATCGGGTAAAAATTTATCATGTAAAAATTGTTTTGCTAGTTTTATGCTTGTTTGTAAAATTTCATCACTGATTTTGATTTTGTGAAAATTTTCATATTTGCTTTTTAAGCCTTGCAAGATCAAAAAACACTCTTCTTCGCTTGGCTCATCTATATCAATTTTTGCAAATCTTCTACTTAGAGCTTTGTTTTTATCAAAGGTATTTTTGTATTCTATGAAAGTAGTTGCACCTATGCATTTGATGTTGCCATTACTTAATGCAGGTTTTAATAAATTTGACATATCTGCATGACTTTCATTGCTTGCGCCGGTTCCTACTATGGTGTGAATTTCATCTATAAATAAAATAGCATTAGGGATATTTTCTAATTCTTTAATGATATCTTTTAACCTTTTTTCAAAATCACCCCTATATTTTGTCCCCGAAAGTAAGCTTGTCATATCAAGGCTATAAATTTTTGAGTTTTTTAAATGTTTTGGCACTTTTTCTTCAGCTATAGCTAGTGCTAGTCCATCTATAATGGCACTTTTACCAACACCTGGTTCACCAACTAAAATAGGATTATTTTTCTTACGACGGCTTAGAATTTGCATCATTCTTTCAAGTTCAAATTTTCTACCTATAACAGGATCTATTTTGCCTTTTTTTGCAAGTTCAACTAGCTCTATGGTATGGGTTTTTAAATTTTCAAATTCAGCATTTTGTAACAATTCTTTTATTTTTTCTTCTTCTATTAGGTGTTTTTTTAAGATATTATAAGAATAAGCTTTTTCTTCTTTGCAAAGTGCAATGATAAAATCAATCACACTTGTTTGATTTTTTGCATTTAGCTTGTGTAATATATTTTCCAAGATCACAGAAAAAATAGGTTCTATTTCTTTTTTTAAAATTTCATTATTTTTAGCTAGATAATTTTTTAATTCATTTTCAAAGCCTTGTAAATCACCATCTCCGATTTCTTCAAGTAGATTTTTAAAATCATTGCTAAGCTTAACTAAAGCAAAAAGTAAATGCTCACAAGTGATAAATTCATGATGATTGATAAAGCTTAAATGTCTTGCATTTGGTATAAATGAGTCAATCAATTCTTTATATTTCATTGTTCTTCTATCCTTGTTTGGAGTGGAAAATCATTATTTTTTGCTGCCATGTCAACTTGCTGTTTTTTGCTAAGCGCAATTTCTTCTGTGTATATGCCACAAACTCCGCTTCCTTGATGATGGATTTCAAGCATAATTGCACTTGCTTTTTCAAAATCATGATGAAAAATATTCATTAAAATTTCAATTACAAAATCCATGGTGGTAATATCATCATTTAAAAGCAAAACCTTAAACATTTTAGGTTCTGCTAGTTTTTGTTGTTCTAAAATTTCATTTTTTAGACTCATTTAATATCCTAGTAATATCTTCTTGCATAATCTCAGTAGAAACTTTTCCAAGATAATATTTCACATAACTTTTTGAGTCTTTATTCCAAAAATCTGTTAGATCTTGATAATTTCCATCTTTTAAAACTACTTT
This sequence comes from Campylobacter sp. IFREMER_LSEM_CL1097, assembly GCF_025772225.1. Classification (NCBI taxonomy): domain Bacteria; kingdom Pseudomonadati; phylum Campylobacterota; class Epsilonproteobacteria; order Campylobacterales; family Campylobacteraceae; genus Campylobacter; species Campylobacter sp. IFREMER_LSEM_CL1097. The sequence continues at coordinate 26,567 of NZ_JAKMRT010000003.1, forward strand.
AAAAGGAAGTTGTTCCATGCTTTGATAGTTGATATCTTTTAAAGCTTGTGCGACAATTCTATCATTTTCTTTAGAATTACTTAAGAAATAATAAGCCCCATATTTAATGGCAAAATCTTTTACAGCTTGATCGCTAACATTTTCAAAATGACTTAGTCCTATGATGATAAAATTGTCAGCATTTTTTTGCCACAAACTTGTTAGATGAGTGGCTTCTTCTTGACAAGGTGTGCAAAAGGTTCCAAAAAAATCAAACATTAAAATTTTACCCTCTTCACCTTTTACTACAAAACCATTTTGTGTTCTTACTAGGGTTTTCTCGCCACCATTGACACTTTTTAAAAGAATTTCATCACCCATTTTATACTCAGCAAATGCAAATTCATTTTCGATTTTTTCTTCACTTGAGCAAGCACTTATTAAAAATGCAAAAGCAAATGTAAAAAACAAATAAGTAAATTTTTTCATCAAAATCCTTTTTTAATAATGATTTTTCATAGCAGCTCTTGCTTCAAGATCTGCTTGTTTTTTCTTTAAGCTTTCTCTTTTATCGTGTAAGTTTTTTCCTTTGGCTAAGGCTATTAAGACTTTTGCTTTATTTTTTTCATTAAAATAAAGTTCTAATGGCACTATAGTAAAGCCTTGGGTGCTAATTTTACCAAAAAGCCTATCGATTTGCTTTTTATGCATTAAAAGTTTTCGCGCACCTTTTTCATCATGCTTATAAAAAGAATGTGTAGTGCTAAGATGAGAAATATGAGCATTAAGTAAGAAAATTTCACCTTTGATAATACGTACAAAAGAATCTTTCAAATTTGCTCTACTAGCTCTTAATGCCACTACTTCAGAACCTTTTAAAACAATACCTGCTTCAAATTTTTCCAAAATTTCATAATCAAAAAAAGCTTTTTTGTTTTTTACTATAGTTTTTTTCATCATTTAGCCTTAAAAACTCCACTTCCACTTCCACTTAAAAAATAAGCCTCATTAAGAAAAGTTTGCATTTTAGGATAAATTTTTACACAAGGAGCAAATAAGTCGTTTAAATCAGTATTTTTATACTCTAAAATTTCACTTGTTTTAAGTGTTTTAAGTGTTTTAGACAAATTTAAATTCGCTGTTAAATCATATGAGCTTTCATCAAAAGCTTTATATACTTTTGCGCTTGAGCATTCAATAGATGGAAAAGTAAAATCAAGTTGACTAAAATCATCTTCAAAATATTCTACAATCTCGCCACACCCGCTAACATTTGCACTATCATATCCGCTTAAAAAAAAGATTAAATCAGAGCCAAGTTTTTGGCAGATTTGTTTAAGTTGTTGTTGATTGAGTTTTAAATTTAAAGTTTCGTTGATCATTAATAAAAATACAACCGCATCAGTGCTACTTCCACCAAGGCCTCCACCTATGGGAATGTTTTTGGTAAGCTTTAAACTTTTGTCTTTAAAAAATTCATTTAATTCATTAGAAAAACCTAAATTTTCTAATTCTTTATAAGCTTTGTGTATGATAGTATCTTGAGTAAAATTTCCAGTGATTTCAAATCCTTCTTTAGTTTTTTCATCACTAAAGCTTAGCTCATCAAAAATATCTTTTAATAAAACAAAGCGTGATTGTAATAAATGATAAGATCTTGAGTCAATTCCTATGATTTTTAAAAAAATATTAGCTTTTGCGTAAGCTTTCATTTTTTAAGCTTTTTACTTAGATCGTCAAGTTTTATCGTTTCATCGCTAATTGCATGTAAATTTTCACTTTTTACTTGCTCGATAAGCTCTTTGCGTAGTATCATTAAAGACTTTGGAGCTTCGATGCCTATTTTAGCATAGCCTTTGCCTGTTTGAACTACTTTGATTTCTATATCATCTCCGATTTTTATACTTTCATTTTCTTTTCTTGATAAAATTAACATTTTAATACCTTATTTAAATAATATTGCACTTGATTATCTTGGATAGAAATGATAGAAAAAAAATCTTTTTCTTCTAAAATATAGCTACCTTCTTCTTGAATTTCCAAATCGTCCAAAAATATTTTTTGTCCATTGTGTAATTTTTGGGGATATTTTATCGTATTTTTTCTAAGATTTAAATAAGCTAAAGGATTTAACTCCTTTTCATTCTCATAAAAAAACCCTCCCTCGCTTAAACGCTCTAATGAGCTTAGTGTGGCTTTAATACCAAGTTTTCTAGCAAATAATTCACAATAAGAGCGTATATAAGAACCCTCACTAACTGCTATTTCTATGGTTAAAAAGGGATGGTTGTAATGTAGAATTTTAGTATAAAAAATTTCCATAACACAAGGCTTTAAATTGACTTCAAAACCTCTTTTTGCAAGCTCATAAGAGCGCACCCCATCTATTTTTTTTGCACAAAATGCGGGTGGGGTGTAGGTGATTTTACCTAAAAGTTTATTTTTAATTTGTTCTAAAACTTTTTCTTCAAAAGCATTTATAAGATTGATTTCTTTGATATTTTGATTATCAAGGCTTAGTGAATGCGCGCCTAACCAAAGTGTTGCTTTATAAACTTTTGGATTTTTATCAAAAAAACGAAAAAGTTTTGTGTATTGATCAAAGGCTATGAGTAAAACACCTTTTGCAAAAGGATCAAGTGTTCCTGAAAAACCTGCTTTTTTATTTTTATATTTTTTCTTGAGTTTGCCTAAAAAAGCATTAGAACTCATACCGCTTGGTTTATAAGCTACAAAAAGTTTATTCATATCACTTTTTCCACAAAACTTGACATTATCATTCTTTCTATGCCTCCAAAATTAATTGTGAGTTTTTCTTCAGCACCTATTTTACTTACCCCAGTGACTCTGCCTATGCCAAAAATTTTATGTTTGATTAAATCGCCTTTTTTGTAGCAATTTTTTTGATGATCTAGTGTTAATTCTTTTTTGATTACATTACTCTCGCCAAAAAATCTACTTTTTTCTAATCTTGTGCGACTTCCTTTATAAAATCTAGAATTAGCATAACTTAAATAAAGTTTTTTCTTGGCTCTAGTGATTGCTACATAGGCAAGTCTTCTTTCTTCTTCTATATTGCTTGATTCGCTAGTGAGTGGGAAAAATCCTTCTTCTAAACCTATGATAAAAACATAATCAAACTCAAGTCCTTTGCTTGCATGAATACTCATAATACAAATACTTTCTTTATCAAGTCCATCTTGCTCATTAAGTAAAGAAATTTCATTTAAAATATCATCTAAGCCATTATAATTTCCATGAGTAATTTTATCTTTTAAATTAGCATAAAGTTCATCTATATTTAAAAGTTTATCTTCACCCTCTGGATTATCTTTGTAAAATTCTTTGATTTTAAATTCTTCTTCTAAGGCTAAAATCATTGCAAGCAAATCATCTTTTTCTTTGATTTTGTGTATGCTTAGTATGAATTTTTCTAACTCTTTGTCTGTTTTTTTACTAAAAAAACCACTTCCTTGCAAAGCACATAGACTTTCAAATAAAGACAAATGATTTTCTTTGGCATAATTTTCTAGCTTTTCTAAACTTGCATTACCAAAGTTTCTTTTAGGGCGGTTGATAATGCGTTTAAAAGAATAATCATCATTTAAATTTGAAAGTAATCTTAAATAAGAAATAATATCTTTAATTTCAGTTCTTTCATAAAAACGAATTCCACTTAGCAATTTAAAAGGAATTTTTTCTTTGCTAAAAGCTTCTTCAAGAGCACGAGATAGGGCATTTACTCTATAAAGTATGGCTATTTCACTAGGATTAATCCCCGAGTTTAAAAGTTTTGAAACTTCTCTTGCAACCTTAAAACTTTCAATTTTTTCATCATCATTTTGTAAAATTGTAATTTCTTCGCCCTCATCTTTGGTACAAATCAAAGTTTTTCCTAGTCTTTTTCTATTATGCTCTATAAGCTCATTTGCAGCTTGCAAAATAGCGCTAGTTGAGCGATAATTTTGCTCTAATTTGACTAATTTTACATTGTTAAATTGTTCTTTGAAATTTAAGATATTTTCTATTTTAGCCCCGCGCCAACCATAAATACTTTGATCATCATCACCCACCACACAAATATTTTCATGAGACGTGCAAAGTTTTTTTAGAATTTGATATTGTAAGGCATTAGTATCTTGATACTCATCTACTGTTATATAAGTATATTTTTGACTTTGCTCTTTTGCAAATTGTTCATCTTCTAAAATTTTATTAGTTAGCATGAGTAAATCATCAAAATCCATGAAATTATTTTGGATTAAAAAATGCTCATATTGTTCATATAAATGAATGATTTCTTCGTAATTTTTGTTTTTTTCATCTTTTAAAAATTCTAATTCTTTGCGTATTTCTTGGGCGCTTTTGCTTTGATTTTTAAAATTTGAAATATAAGCACCTATACTTGCTAAAGAGCTTTGTAAATTTTCGCTAGCTAAATCTTTTAGTATTTTCTTTTTATCATCTGTATCAATAATGACAAAATTATTTGCCCTATTAATTCTTTCGCTATAAAGTCTTAAAAATAACAAGCCAAATTTATGAAAAGTACATAAAAGGGGATTGTGTAAATTTTGATCTTGTAAAAGTGCTAAGGCTCTTGTTTTCATTACATTAGCAGCTTTATTTGTAAAGGTTAGCGTGAGGGTATTTTGCGCAGGAATACCTACATGATCGATTAAATAGGCAAGTCTAGTGGTAATGGTTTTGGTCTTTCCACTACCTGCGCCTGCTAGTATTAGCATAGCTCCATCAATATGCACGATAGCTTTTTTTTGGCTATCATTTAAACCTTCAAAAAAACTCATTTTTTAAATAAATCTTTATTGTTAGGATTATTTAAAAAAGCATTCATGGATTTTTCTTTTAATTTTTGATCATTTTGCTTTTTGAAATAGTTTGAAAAATTAACAAAAATGATATTATCTTCAACTTGAATTTGAGTAATTGCACCTAAATCCACTTTTACAAAGGTTGCAAAATCATCAGGCCCAAAACCTGCGTGAAATTCTATATGTTCATTTGTTAAAACTATGGATTTAAAAGTATAGCCACCGAGTGCGAAAAGACAATAAGGATTTTTACTCACTACATCTAATTCTGGTGGCAAAGGAGGTTCGAGTGTAACAAATTTAGTATTTACAATGATATTAAACTCAATATCTTCTTGGATTAAAATTTGCAAACATTCATAAATGCTTTTTTGCATTAAAGTTATAAAATTTTTATTATTTAAAATTTTATCAATCATTGCTTAGCCTTAAAAATTCATCTACTAGTATTCTAACTTGCTCTAAGCCTATATTCCAAAACTCATCACTTTCTATATCAAAGCCAAACATAGCTACAAGTTCTTTTGGGCTTTTGCTTCCCCCACTACTTAAAAACTCAATATAAATTGAAGTAAAATTAGAGCATTTGCCACTTTTATATAGACCATAGAGTGCTAAAACTAAAAGTTGTGCATAAGCATAAGCATAGCAGTAAAATGGAGAGTGTATAAAATGTGGTATATAAGAATACCAAAGGCCATAATTTTTGGTTAAAATTACGCTATCTTGAAACATTTTTCTTGATTCTTCAAGCCAAATTTCACTTAGTTCTTGAGCGCTTAGTTCTTCTTTTTTAGCATGAAACCTGCGTTCAAAAGTAGTAAAATTAATTTGTCTATAAAGAGTAGCAAAAATATCTTCAATCTTTGCTGCATATAAAGATAAAAGCTCTTCATTGTCTAAATTTTCTTTAATATAATCAAAAATCAACATTTCTGCAAATACTGAAGCAGTTTCTGCTGTAGTTAGAGGTGTATCTTGATTTAAAAAACTTACTTTATAAGAAAGTTTTTGATGTATAGTGTGACCTAGCTCATGTGCTAGGGTGAAAAGATCGCGTCTTTGGTTGGTATAATTTAAAAGTATGAAAGGATGGCTTAGCGGCGTGCTTGGGTGAGAAAAAGCACCACTTTGTTTAAATTTTTTAGGATAGATATCAATCCAATTATTCTCAAAAGCTTCTTTTGCTATCATGTAAAAATCTTTAGAAAATTTTTCAAAGGCTTTTAAAACTATATCCTTTCCTTGATCAAAATCAACTTGCATTTCTTTTCCAATAGGTGCATAACGATCATAATCTTTTAGCTTTTTATACCCTAGAATTTTTTTCTTTGCATTATAAAATTTAGAAACAATATCAAAGCTATTCTCGCTAGCGCTAATAAGCGCATCAACACTTTTTTTAGAAATTTGATTTCTTATGTGCCTTGGAGTTTCAGGATTTTCATAGACTCTTAACTCACAAATACTAGCAAGTTCACTTTTAATCATATTAAAAATATATACTAAAAGCTTGTTTTGTTTTTTTAAAGTTTTGCTAAAGCATTTTGAAGCTTTTTTTCTAATGCTTCTATCTTTATCATAAAGCTTGCTTAGAATTTCTTCCTCGCTTAATTTTTGTCCTTCAAAATTAAATTTTAAAGCACTAAAGGTTTCATCAAATAATCTTGCAAATGCATTTGAACCTGTACTTGATAGAGCTAGGATAACTCTTTCTTCTTTTTTAGAAAGATTGTGTTTTTTGTGTTTGATAAGATTATTTAAATAAAACTCATAATCTTTGCAAAATGTGATGAAAGTTTTACTTTTTTCTTCTTTTAACTCACAAAATTCAAGTTCAAAAAATAAAAGATTTTCTTCTATTTTTTTACTTAAATTTTCATATTTTGCATAAAAAGCACCCTTGGTAGTATCTTGAGCAAAATTTAAATACACATAGGTTAGTATGTGGGAAAGCTTTAAGATTAATTCTTCATAATTTTTTAAAGCCTGTAAAAATTGCTCATTGCTTAAACTATGAAGATTAGTTTCATATTGTTTTTTAAATTCACAAGCTTCATCTTGGGTTTTTTGTAAAAAAAGATTTAATTCTTGCTCATCTTTAAATAATGTACTTAAGTTCCAATTTTGCATGATTTTAGCTTTCTAAAATGAGTTTTTTTAATACAGCCATTCTAATGGCAACACCATTTTTAACTTGAGTTAAAACCTTACATCTTTTATCAGCCATTACTTCATCACTAATATCGATATTTCTATGCACAGGACCAGGATGTAAGATAATGAGATTTTTATCTTTTATTAAATCTTTGCTAATACAAAAATCATTTGCATAATCTTTAAGCGATGCATAGGTTGGAATATTGTGTCTTTCAGTTTGTGTTCTAAGACTCATGATAATATCAACATCATCAATAACTTCTTTTAGTTTATTTGTTTTTTTAATAGGATAATTTGGCATAAAATGAGGCGGGGACACTAGGGTGATATCAATACCAAAACGAGGTAATAATTCTAAATTTGAAGCAGCAACGCGTGAGTTTTTAATATCTCCTACTATCGCTATTTTTTTACCTTTTACATTATAGTTAAAATGCTCCATTATAGTAAAAAGATCAAGCAAAGCTTGGGTAGGATGAGCGTGTTTACCATCGCCTCCATTAACTATAGGACAATGAGTGTAATTTGCTAAAGTATGAGGCACGCCTGAGTTTTTGTGTCTAACTACAATAGCACTTGGCGCCATTGCGTCTAAATTTGCAGCAGTATCAAAAAGTGTTTCGCCTTTGCTTGAACTACTTCTTGAAACATCTAATTTTAAAACTTTAGCACCTAGTCTTCTTGCGGCTGTTTCAAAGCTTGATTGAGTGCGTGTTGAATTTTCAAAGAAAATTGTTGTGACACTTTTTCCTTCTAAAAATGTACGCGGTTTTTCATCTAAAAATTCTTTTGCTTCTTTAAATAAAGTCAAGATTTCATCATTGTTAAAATCTTTTGTAGTAATTAAATGCCTCATAAGTCCTCCTTAAATTTTTAAATTAAGTTCATTATCTGAACAAATAGCACTAAATAAAACATCTGTTGAGCTATTTAAAGCTGTTTCAACGCTATCTTGAATAACCCCTATGATAAATCCAACCGCAACTACTTGCATAGCTATATCATAATCGATATTAAACAAAGAGCAAGCAAGCGGTATGAGTAAAAGCGAACCTCCGGCAACCCCACTAGCTCCACAAGCTGCAAATGCAGCTAATACACTCAAAAGCATAGCTTGTAAAAAATTTATTTCAATACCTACTGTATGAGCTGCTGCAAGACTTAGTATAGCTATAGTTACAGCTGCCCCTGCCATATTAATCGTAGCTCCTAGTGGAATAGAAATGCTATATAGATTATTGTTGATATTTAATTTAGAGCAAAGTGCCATATTTACAGGGATGTTTGCTGCAGAACTTCTTGTAAAAAATGCAAAAACAGCACTATGTTTTAAGCAAATAAAAATCAAAGGATAAGGATTTTTCTTCGTATAAGCAAAGACAATTAAAGCATTAATTACAAAGGCTACAAAAAACATGGTTAAAACTAAAATTATTAATAATTTAACATAACTTAAAAGTCCTGCTGCTCCTGTTTGGGCAACTGAATTAGCCACAAGTCCAAAAATTCCAAAAGGAGCAAGCTTGACTATAAATTTAACAATTTTTAATACACCCTCGTTTATATCAGTAAAAAGTTGTTTTGCATCATTAGAGCAATGTCTTAGAGCAAAACCTCCACCAATAGCCCAAGCTAATATGCTTAAATAATTTCCTGAAGATAAGGCATGGATCGGGTTGTCTACTACTTGAAATAGTAAGGTTTTAAATACTTCGCCTATATGCACAGGGCTTGTAGTGGAAGCTTTTTCAATATCGGTTAATACTAATTCTACAGGAAAGATAAAACTTATACTAACTGCGCTTAAAGAAGCTAAAAAGGTTCCAAAAATATACAAGAAAATAATGTGTTTTATTTTCTCACTTCCATGATTAAATTCTTTTGTGCAAATGGTTGTTAAAATTAAAATAAAAACTAAAATTGGTGCTATAGCTTTTAAAGCTCCTGTAAATAAAGCACCAAAAATATTTGCAAAAATAGCTAAATCTTTAGAAAAAATACCTACTAAAATTCCTAAAACAATACCTATGCAAATTTGTAAAATAAGATTTCCATCTTTATAGCGTTTGATTGCATAAGAAAATAAACTCATTTCTTACCTTTTTTGTAGTGATAAATTTAAATTTATTCTAGCAAAGTAAAGCTTAAATAAGCTTTTTGATTTTTAAGTTAGCTTGTGTTAAAATAAAGCTAGAATTTTTTATGATAAGGAATATAAAATATGTATTTATTTACTTCTGAAGTTGTTAGTGCAGGACATCCTGATAAATGTGCTGATATTATAGCTGATTCTATAGTTGATGCCTTTTTAACTCATGATAAAGACTCAAGGGTTGCTAGTGAGGTTTTTGTAGCAGGAAATAAAGTAGTAATTGGTGGTGAGATTAAATCAAAATATAAACTAGAAAAACAAGATTATGAAAATATTGTAAAAAAAGCTCTAGCAGATATTGGTTACAATGGAAATCCGCATTTTAGCAAAAAACAATGTTTGCACCCTGATGATTTAGATGTAATGGTATTTTTAAATGAGCAAAGTCCTGATATCAATCAAGGTGTTGATCAAGAAGATGGAGAGATTGGAGCAGGTGATCAAGGTATAATGTTTGGTTTTGCAAGCAATGAAGCAAAAGAATATATGCCAGCAGCTATTTCTTATGCTAGAATGCTTTGTGATAAAGTATATGAGTTTGCAAAAAACAATCCTGATAAACTTGGAGTAGATATTAAAACTCAAGTTACAATTGATTATGCAAATAAAGAAAATTTTGAAAATTGTAAACCTCAAAGTATCCATACTATTGTAGTTTCAGCTCCTTGTGTTGAAAGTATGAAAATAGAAGATTTAAGAGCTTTGGTGATGGATTTGATTTTGGATTCAAATTTACCAAAAGAGCTTTTTTGCCCAGAAAAAACAAGAATTTTAATCAACCCAACGGGAAAATATGTAAATCACAGCTCATTACATGATAGTGGTTTAACAGGAAGAAAGCTTATAGTAGATAGCTTTGGTGGCTATGCTCCAATAGGAGGTGGTGCACAATCTTCTAAAGACTATACTAAGGTTGATAGAAGCGGACTTTATGCTGCAAGATGGCTTGCTAAAAATATTGTAGCAGCAGGGCTTGCTAAAAAATGTATAGTACAACTTTCTTATGCTATAGGTGTGGCTAAACCAACTTCTGTAAGTGTGGATTGCATGGGAACAAATACAAGATTAAATGATGATATTTTAAGTGATTTTGTGATGAAAACTTTCCCATTAACTCCAAATTGGATTAAAAATAAATTCAATCTTGATAAACCAAGTAAAGATACTTTCATGTATGCTGATGTAGCTGCTCGTGGTCAAGTGGGTCAAGCTGATTATCCTTGGGAAAAATTAGACGCACTTGATGAATTTAAGGCATTATAAAATGAAGCTTTTAAGCTTCATTTTGCTTTAAAAGTTTTTCTTTTATCTTTAAAATCAATATCTCTTTTGGCTTAATTACCGCATTTTCTTTTCCATTAACTGCATGATATATGCTTACATTATAATTATTTGCATAAAAACGCATTAGAAAATTTTGTAATTTATACTCACTTGAAAAATTAAACCAAGCATTGTTTGAAATAGCGATGATGATTTTTGAGTGTTTGTAAAGTTTTTCTTTTGTAGCTTCAAAGCAGATAGCATTAGTGATGAGCTGATTATTTAGAGTGTATTGATTTAATTCTTTTCCTTTTGAAAATTCATCAATATTTAAAAGATATTTTTTAAAAAAGTTTTTAAATATAGGAATTTCTTCTCCAAAAGGTACAAGATAATGTTTGTTAAAAACTTGTATGTTGCCATTGTCAAATACATAAGTACTATTGTATAGATGATTAGGTGTAGTGCTTATAGCACCTGTGATGATGATGATTTGTTTTGATAAATCTTTTAAGGCTTGTAAATAACTTGGTGCTTTATTTAATGCAAAAGCAAAAGCAGTTTCAGGAAAAATAATTATTTCTTTACCTTCTTTTATAGTCTTGTTGATTTGATAAAATATATCTTTAGAATGAGTTTGTAAATTTTCTTGTATGAATTTTTGATCTTGGGAGATATTAGTTTGGATTAATTTATAGTCTAAATTTAGCGTTTGTGATTGTTTTTGATTATATTGAGCACCGATTAGAATAAGGATTAGAATAATTGCTATTTTATAATATCTTGAAATATATTTTTCATAATAAAAATAAGCAATCAAAAACATAGCTATAATACCTTGGTAACTTGCATCAAAGATTCCATATACACTTAAAACACCCCAATTTAGCCAATCAAAGCCAAAAGGATGAATAAAACAAAGTAAAAAAATTCCACAAAGTCTTAAAAAATCATATTTAAGAAAAAAACATACAAAAAACAAAAATCCATAAATTAATCCAATTAAGATAATTTCTAAAGGAATTAAATAAGCTAAATTAAAATAAATTGATGATAAACCTATCCACCAAAACCATAAAATTCCTATAAAAAAACCGGTGTAAAAATATCCTGCTTTACTTTTGTTTCTTAGTAATAAAATTAAACCATATATGCTTAAAAACGGTGAGATAAATTCGAAAAGTAAATTTTCAAAAAAAGAAAAATAAATAAAATTTGACAATAAAAGTGCAGAAAAAAAGGCTTTTATTATTTTAAAAGTGGTAGAATTAGAATTTATGAACTTAAAAAAAAGGGGAAGAAATGGCAGAAAACGGAAATATTTGGACTTCATTGTTGCCTCTCATTGTGCTTTTTGCAATTTTTTATTTTTTGGTTATTAGACCACAACAAAAACAAGCAAAAGACCATAAGTTGATGGTTTCATCTTTAGAAAAAGGAGATAAAATCATCACAAATGGTGGGATAATTTGCGAGGTGGTAAAACCAGAAGAGGATTTTATCAAAGTTAAGCTTAATGATGAAAATGTAGTTGTAAAAATTTCTAGAGATTTTATAGCAAAGAAAATTGATGCGTAGTGGAAAAATTACTTATAGAAGTATTATTTTCTTTGTAGTTTTTCTTATAGGGCTTGTTTTTTCTATACCTTCTTTTATGCAAACCCAAAGTGGTGCTAAGATTAACCTAGGACTTGATTTGCAAGGTGGTTTGCATATGTTATTAGGTGTAGAAGTGGAAGAGGCAGTTAAGTCAAAGGTTAAATCCATAGCCTCTTCTCTTAGTTATTCTATCAATAAAGAAGATATTATTGTTGATAAAATCAAAGTAAATGATACTAGTATTGAATTTAGTTTATTGGATGAAAATGATGTAGCTAAGGTTGATTTGTTGTTAAAAGACATTAAAGGCTTGGCTATTACACACGAAAATTTACACTACACACTTTCTTTAACCCAAGAAGAAATTAAATTAACTCATGAGCAAGCTATTTTGCAAGCTGTAGAAACAATTAGAAATAGACTTGATCAATTTGGTCTTGCAGAGCCAAATGTAGCAAGATCAGGTGAGGATAAAATTTTAGTCGAACTTCCAGGTATTAAAACTGCTGCAGATGAGGCTAGAGCTAGAGAACTTATTGCAAAAGCTGCACATTTGCAATTAATGGAAGTAGATGATGTTAGAATGGATCAGGTAAATAATCTTACTCCAGCTCAAGCTGCTGAATATGGAGATTTAATTTTTGAAGATGCAAAAAATCCTCAAATTAAATATCTAGTAAAATCTATACCTATTCTTGATGGCTCTATGCTAACAGATGCAAAAGTAGGTTTTGCGCAAAGTAATAATCTTCCTGTTATTAATTTTACCTTAAATTCAGAAGGTGCTAAAAAATTTGGAGACTATACAGGAAATAATGTAGGCAAACGCTTAGCTATAGTTTTAGATAATAAAGTATATTCAGCTCCAAGAATTAATGAAAGAATAGGTGGAGGTAGTGGTCAAATTAGTGGTAGCTTTACTGTTGAAGAAGCTCATGATGTGGCCATTGCTTTAAGAAGTGGGGCACTTTTAGCACCGGTTAAAATGCTTGAAAAAAGAAGTGTTGGACCATCTTTGGGTGCTGATAGTATTAAAATGAGTATGATAGCCCTAGCAGGTGCTTCTATATTAGTTATTGCATTTATGGTGATGTATTATGGTATAGCAGGAATTTTTGCTAATATTGCTTTAGTGGCAAATATTTTAGTGATTATTGCTGTAATGGCTATGTTTGGTGCAACCTTAACTTTACCTGGTATGGCAGGACTTGTGCTTACTGTAGGTATGGCAGTAGATTCTAATGTTATTATTAATGAAAGAATTAGGGAGTTATTGCGAGAGGGTGCTAGTATAAGGCAAAGTGTTGAAAATGGTTATAAGCATGCAATGAGCGCGATTTTAGATTCTAATATTACTTCGCTTATTACTTCAGTAGTACTTTATGCTTATGGAACAGGTGCGGTAAAAGGTTTTGCGGTGACTTTAAGCATTGGAATTTTAGTTTCAATGATTACTTCTATTGTTGGAACTCATGGTATGTTTGAAATGTTTATGAACCGTATGGAAAAAAGCAATAATACAAGATTATGGTTTGGATATAGGAGACCTTAATGCAATTTTTTAGTCAAAAGCATATTTATGATTTTATGAGAATGAGATTTGCAGCCATCTCTTTGTCTTTTATTTTATTTTTTGGTTCTATTTTTATCCTTTTTACTAAGGGTTTGAATTTTGGTATTGATTTTACCGGTGGAACTTTGATACAACTTCAATATGAGCAAAAAGCACCCTTGGCTGAAATTCGTAAAGCTTTATCTATAAATGAAAATTTAAAAGGAGCTAGTGTTACCGAATTTGGTAGTGCTAATGAAGTTATTATTCGTTTTTCAGGAAGTAGCGATAGCTTGGGAAGTGATATTGGAGTAAGTATTGCAAATTTGTTAAAAGATACAGGCAAATTTGAAGTGCGCCGCGTGGATGTAGTAGGTCCAAAAGTAGGAGATGAACTGCGTAATAAAGGTCTTATGGCGGTTGGAATTTCTTTGATTGCTATTTTGATTTATTTGGCAGTGAGATTTGAATGGCGTTTTGCTATGGCTTCTATTGTGTGTGAAATTCATGATATAGTCATTACTTTAGGTGCTATTGCATTATTTGAAATAGATGTAAATTTAGATATTTTGGCGGCTGTTTTAACTGTGCTTGGATATTCTTTAAATGATACGATTATTATTTTTGATAGGATTAGAGAAGGTGTTAAAACAAGTAAAAATTCAAAACTTGATTTAATTATTAATGAATCAGTTTCTGCAACTTTATCAAGAACTACTTTAACAACGGGTTTAACTTTAATCACTGTTGTAGTGCTTTATTTCTTTGGTGGATCTATGATAGAAGGTTTTGCTCTAACTATGATAGTGGGTATTGTGGCAGGTACTGCAAGTTCTATATTTGTAGCAAGTCCAGCACTTTTATGGTTCAAATTTAGTGTTACGCAGTATCGTCAAAAAGAATTAGAAAAAGTAAAGAAAAAACAAGAAAAAGAGAAATTAAGAGCGATGTATGAAAAAGGAACGGTGTAAAAATGAATTGGGGTAAGGTTATTTATATCTTTTTTGCTCTAATGAGCTTAACTACAACCGCAGGATTTTTATATGATCAAAATGAAGTTGCATTATTTATTGCAGCTTGTGTGAATTTAATTTCTACTTTATTGAAAATCGGAGTTAGAAATTTCTTAGCAGCTGAATTATTTGCTAGTTCTTTAGTGGCTGATTTGCATTTAATTCCAGCTTTTGCTTTAATACAAATTAATCCAGAAGCTAATGTTATGGTTTATACTTTAGCAATTGGTGCTTTGATAGCTAATATCTTTTCAATGATTTTAGTTATAGTTGATTCAGTAAAAAGTCAAGAAGAAAATTAGGAGTTAAAATGGCATATGAGGCAGGTAAAATAGAAAAAAAATGGCAAAAAATTTGGCAAGAAAAAGAATATTTTGAGCCAAAAGATGATTTTTCTTTACCAAAAAAATATATTTTATCTATGTTTCCATATCCAAGTGGTAGAATTCATATGGGACATGTGAGAAACTATAGCATAGGTGATGCTATGGCTAGATATTATAGAAAAAAAGGTTTTAATGTCTTACATCCTATAGGTTTTGATAGTTTTGGTATGCCTGCTGAAAATGCTGCGATAAAACACGGTATTCATCCTAAGAAATGGACTTATGAAAATATTGATTATATGCAAAATGAACTTGCTTCTTTGGGCTTTTCCTTTTCTAAAAAAAGAATGTTTGCTACTTCTGATCCTTTATATACTAAATTTGAGCAAGAATTTTTCATCAAAATGTATGAAAAAGGACTTGTTTATACTAAAGAAGCTGAAGTTAATTGGTGTGAGAATGATAAAACAGTCTTAGCAAATGAGCAAGTTGAAGATGGCAAATGTTGGCGTTGTGGACATGAAGTCATTAGAAAAAAAATGCCAGGATATTATGTAAAAATTACCGCTTATGCAGATGAATTATTGCAAGATCTTAAAAAATTAGAAGGAAAATGGCCAAGTCAGGTTTTGACTATGCAAGAAAATTGGATAGGTAAAAGCACAGGACTTAGTTTTGATTTTGATATAGAAGAAAATGATAAAATCAGTGCAAAAAAGATCAATGTTTTTACAACAAGAGCTGAGACTATTTATGGAGTGTCTTATATTGCTTTAGCACCTGATCATGAAATAGTAAACGAATTAATTGATAAAAAATTACTAGATCAAGATACTATCATAAAAATTCAAAATATACAAAATCAAACACCCCGCCAAAGACAAGCTGCACCAAAAGAAGGATATTTTTTAAATCTTCATGTAATCCATCCACTAAGTAAAGAAAAAATTCCTTTATGGGTAGCTAATTTTGTTTTAAGTGATTATGGTAGTGGGGCTGTTATGAGTGTGCCTGCTCATGATGAAAGAGATTATGAGTTTGCAAAAACTTATAATTTAGCTATAAAAAAAGTAATTTATAAAGATGAAAATGACGCACAATGTTACACTTTAAAAGAAGGTGTTTTAACCAATAGTGGCGAATTTGATCAATTAGAATGTAATGATGCTAGAGAAAAAATTAGTTTAAAAATTGAATCTTTGGGTATTGGTAAAAAGGTTACCAATTTTAAAATTCGTGATTGGGGTGTTTCTAGACAAAGATATTGGGGTGCTCCTATACCAATGATTAAGTGTAATTCTTGTGGCATAGTTCCTCAAAAAATAGAAAATTTACCTATTACCTTGCCTGAAGATGTGATTATAAATGGAGAGGGAAATCCACTTGATAAGCATGAAATATGGAAAGAGTGCATTTGTCCAAAATGTGGCAAAAAAGCACAAAAAGAAAGCGATACTTTAGATACTTTCTTTGAAAGTTCTTGGTATTTTGCGCGTTTTGCAAGTGATGATAAAACATGGCAAGAAAAAGCGGTAGATGAAAAAAGTATTAATTATTGGATGAATGTTGATGAATATATTGGCGGGATTGAACATGCGATATTGCATTTACTCTATGCTAGATTTTTCCAAAAAGCACTTAGAGATTTGGGTTATTTAAAAGATGATGAGCCTTTTAATAGACTTTTAACCCAAGGAATGGTCACTAAAGATGGTGCTAAGATGAGTAAATCTAAGGGTAATGTAGTTGATCCTGATTATATTATAGAAAAATATGGAGCAGATAGTGCAAGATTGTTTATATTGTTTGCTGCACCACCTGCTAAAGAACTTGAATGGAACGATAGTGCGCTAGAGGGTGCGTTTAAATTTATCAATAGGCTTTATGAAAAGGCTATGAGTTTAGAATGTGGAAAATTACAAGAAATTGATCATCAAAGTTTAAATAAAGAAGAAAAATATGCTAGATTAAAAGTATATGAAGCTTTGAAAAAATCTTTTGAAGTTTATGAAGAAAGTTTTGCCTTTAATACCTTAATAGCTGCATGTATGGAAGCTCTAAATGCCTTAAATGCTATAAATCATAAAGAAGTTTTAAAAGAAGCTTTTTATATTATTTTAAATATTTTAGAGCCTATTATCCCTCATGTTTGTTTTGAGCTTAGCGAGCATTTGTTTAAATGTGAAAATTTTAAAGTATTAAAAATAAAAGAAGAAGTTTTTGTAAAAGATAGTTTTAATATAGCTATTAGTGTTAATGGTAAAAAAAGAGCACAGATTGAAATAAATTCAGATGCTAAAGAAGATGAGATTTTAGCTTTGGCTAAAGAAAATGTTGCAAAATGGCTAGAAGGAAAAACCATTGTAAAAGAAATTTATATTGATAAGAAATTGGTAAATTTGGTGGTTAAATGAAAAAATATTTAATATCTTTTTTTGCTTTTTTTATTATATCTTGTGGATATATCCCATCATCTCAAATGGCAAGTAGGGTTTTGGGTGAAAATGTATTTTTGAAAATCAATATTAGTAAACAAGATCCCGAAAATAGTGTTTATATAACAGATATTTTAAGAGAAGCTATGCTTAATAAGCTTGGCAGAAAAGTCACAGATGAACATAATGCAGATAGTTCTATTATAGTTACGATGAAAAAGTTAGAATTTCATCCTATGGTGTATGATAGAAATGGCTATGTAGTTAATTATAAAGCAGAGCTTTACTTGGAATTTCTTATGCGTTATAAAAATGGTAAAGAAGAAGTTGTAAATACCAAGGGAAGTTATAATTTTGATATTAATCCAAATTCTATTATTAGCGATCAAGCTAGATTTGAAGCAATTAAAAATGCATCAAGTGAAGCTTTTGATGAATTTGTTTCTATCATAGCTATTAGGGGTTATAAATAAATGGCAAGTCATATCAATGAGATTGCAAAAGAAACATTGATAAAATTAAAAGAGCGTAAGTTGCATCCAACTCCTGAAAATTATAGTGAGGTATTTGAAGAATGTGCTAAAAAAGCGGGAGTGATGAGTTTTAATAAAGCAAGGATAGAAAAATATACTAATCTTTTAGATGATATTTATAAGCAAGAGCTAAAAGGAAAAAGCATTCGAACTATTGATGAGTTTTTGATGTTTTTAGTTTCTAGGCTTAATAGGCAAGTAAGTAGAAAATATGAAGATGTTTATGCTTTGCTTGATTTGATTGTGCATCAGCTTAGTATTAGCAAAGATAAAAAAATCAAAGAACTAGCAAAAATTACTCAACACAGATTATCTCAAGCTATGGATTTAGAAACCATATATCTTTTAAGGGCTAAATGGAGAGAGCTTGAAAAATCTTATGAGGATTATGAGCTTTTAAAAAAATTAGAAGAATTTAATATTCGAGCGTTTTTGGATTTTCACACTTTAGTTGAAAAACTCATTGTTATGTTAAAGGAGAGATCTTATGAGAAGCAGGCTGAACTTTTACTAGCTTCTTTGGAGTCTTTGTTTGGAGTAAGTAAAGAGCTTGAGCAGTTTAAGCAAAATTTAAAAGAAAATCCTAAATTAATTGCCAGGAAAGAATTTGCACATGAGTATTATTTAATGTTGCAAAAAAAAGAAGCAACAGATAAATATTATATACAAAAAAACCTTTCTTTTTTTAATCAGCACTTAGAAAGCTTAAATGAAATGGTATCAAAGCTTTATGATAACAGCCAAGAAGATGTGAAATTTATTAATGCTTTAACTAAAGATGAAAATGGTAATGTTCAAATTAATTTTGATACACTAAAAGATAAACTTTTGTATGCAAACGAGCAAATAGCGCAAATTAAAACTCAAATTCAAGCTACAAGTGACGATGAGCAAAGAGAGCAGTGGAGTCTTGCTCAAGAACTTAAAAAACTTGATGAAAACTATAAGCTTTATGCTGTTAATTATGCATTATGTTTTTTTAAAATTAATAATATAGAGCATGTTATTAATGTCTATGGTGTTGATAGCTTTAAGGCAATTAGTGGAAAGTTTAAAAAGATACTTAAAGATTTATGTAAAGATATGGGTGAAATTTGGATTTTAGATGAAAGTTCTTATTTGGTTATACTTCCGGGTAAAAATTTAGAAAGTGCTCAGATTTTTATAGAAAAAGCCTTAAAGCTTATAGATGATTATAAATTTATTTATAAAGAAGAAGTAGTTAAACTTATTTTATCATCTTCTTACATAGAAAAAAAAGAATTTCCAGATGGCGATATTTTAAAAGAATTAATCCAAAAAGCTTAGCATGAAATTTCAACAAACACTTTCACAAAAAACTATGTATGTGCAAAAAATTAGTAGATTTTTTATGTTTAGTATGTATGAGAAGTATAAAAAATTTATTCCAAAAACTAAAAATATCCAAATTATTGGCACTAATGGCAAAGGAAGTACGGGTAGATTTTTAGCGCTTTTACTTTTAGAGCAAGGATATAAAGTAGGTCATTATACAAGTCCACATATTTTTGAATTTAATGAAAGATTTTGGTTAAATGGCAAAATTGCAAGCAATGAACTTTTAGAAAAAGCGCATGAAAAACTAGAAAGTGTTTTTTTGGAAGATGTAAAAAAACTTAGTTATTTTGAATACGCTACTTTTTTAACTTTTTTTATTTTTAAAGATTGTGATTATGTGATTTTAGAAGCCGGAGTAGGTGGGGAGTATGATGCGACAAGTGTTTTTGAAATAGATTTTAGTATTTTTACTAAAATAGGATTTGATCATCAAGATTTATTAGGTAAAAATTTAGAAGAAATAGCAAGAACAAAATTAAAAGCCATGAGTGCCAAAGCTTTAATTAATCATAAGCAAGAAGCAAAAGTATTAAATTTGGCTCAAAAAATAGCAAATTTAAAACAAGCTAGTTTAAGTATCAGTTTGCTAGAAAAAAATAATTTTATTTATACTTATGTGCAAGAATATATTCAAAAATATAATTTTGCAACTTTTTTAAAAGATAATCTTTTTTTAGCTTTAGAAGCTTTTTCTAAAATTTGTGCTAAAAATGAAAAAGAATTAATTCAAAGTATCAATAATCTACCAAAACTTGATTTAAAAGGAAGGTGCGAACAAATAAGTCAAAATATTTTTATTGATGTAGGACATAATGAAATGGCGGCTTTAGCTTTAGTTGAAATTTTCAAGGAAAAAAAAGTTCATTTAGTTTATAATTGCTTTTTAGATAAAGATTCTTATAAAATTTTAAAGGTTTTAAAACCTATAATAAAAATAGTTGAAATTTATGATTATGAAAGTAAAGATAGACCTTTGGCGGGTTCTGTTTTGCTAGAAAATTTAGAAAAATTAGATATTGTTTATCAAAAATTTGAACAAATAAAAAAAGATGAGTTATATTTAGTTTTTGGTTCTTTTGTATTGGTAGAAAAATTTTTAAGAGGCTATAATGAAAGATAAATTTACGCTAACTATTACAGATGTAAATGGTTCTAGACATTTTTTATTAAGTCAGATTATAAAAAAAGTAATAATTTATTTTACTACTTTTGTTTTTGTTGTTATAGTTTTAGGTGCTTTATATATTAATTATCTAGCAGATAAGCGTTCAGAGCTTTTAAAAGAACAAGAAATATTATCTTCAAAGAATACTAAATTGTTTTCTCAAAATGAGAGTATGCAAAAAAGTTTAGAAGAAAAAACAGCCTTATATGATGAACTCCAAACCCAACTTGCAGATATTGAGGATAATTTAGGCTTAAAGCAAGATGAAAGTTTAGATATACCAGAAAGATTAGAAAAAGTCAAACTTACTAATGATCAAGCTTATTTATTTTTAACACAAATTCCAAATGGTCATGTGATAGAAGATAATGGAGTCACAGGTAATTTCGGATGGCGTCATCATCCTATATTAAATAAAAAAGAATTTCATCCAGGTATTGATTTAAGAGCAGCTTTAAAAACTCCTATTTATGCGCCTGCAAATGGAGTGGTTGAATACGCTGCATATAGCAATAATGGTTATGGTTACTCAGTGATTTTGATCCATAATTTTGGTTTTAAAACGGTTTATGCGCATATGACGCGTCAGGATGTTGTCAAAGCAGGGCAATTTGTAAAAAAAGGTGATTTGTTGGGTTATACAGGAAATACAGGTCTTTCTACGGGGCCGCATTTGCATTATGAGGTTAGATTTATTAATAAACTTTTAGATCCTAAGATTTTTATAGATTTAAACCGAAAAAACTATGAACAAATTTTTGAAAAAGAAAGGAGAGTGCCATGGCAATCTTTAATAAAGGCTCTATTGCTGCAGTATCCGAAACTACAGTCATTTCAAACGGAGCAAAAATAGAAGGAAAATTTTATTTTGATTCTATGCTTCATTTAGATGGAGAAATTACAGGAGTAATTAATTCTTCTAATGTGATAGTGATAGGTAAAAGTGGTGTTTTAAAAGGACAAGTTAAGGCAAGTAAAATAGTAATCAATGGAGTTTTTGAGGGAGAAATGCAAGTTGATTCTTTAGAAATTTTATCCGGCGGTGTGCTTAATGGTAATATCATAGTTAAACAATTAAGTATTGAAAATGGTGGGAAATTTAACGGAAGTAGTAAAATAATTGAAAAAGAAGAAGAGCTTGCAACTATTGATGTGAGTATAGAAAATTCAGAAAATGCAAGCTAAATTATATGAATATTTATTAAGTAATAAAACTGAGTTAATAATTTGTGAGAATGATAAAGAAGCAGATGAATTAGCTCAAGTTTGCTTATTTTTAAAATTAAAAACTTTTATTTTACCTGATTTTAGAGCAGAATTTGGTAGCGATTTACGCTCTTTTTCTAAAGAACTTTTTGAAATTTGTAAAGTATTAAATGCTTATCATAAAGAAAATGAAAATAAAATTTTAATATCTCCTATAAAAACAATTTTGCAAAAATTACCAGGTAAAAAGCATCTAAAAAACATTATTCTTAAAAGAAATTCACTTCTTGCTTTAGAGAAATTTAAAGAAGAAATTTTACATAGTGGATATGAGTTTGTAGATATAGTTCAAGATAAGGGTGAAATTTCAATACGCGGGGATATTATAGATATTTTTGCGATTAACGAAGAACAACCTTTTAGAATTTTACTTTTTTCAGATGAGATAGAAAGTATAAGATATTTTGATATACATACGCAAAAATCAATCCCTGCTGAACTCTCTAATATAGAAATTTGTCCTTTTTTGAGTGCTTTTAGTCAAGAACAATATGAAAATTTACAAGAAAAAATTCAAAATTTCCAAAGCCAAAGTATTATAAACGATGTTAATTCTTTAGGTTTTTGGTGTGTTGATGATTTTTGTGATTATTTAGATTTAAATTTTGTAAGCATAAAAAAATTTGATGTAAATGATTTTGAAGAAGATATTAGTAAAATCAATCAAAATATTTTACCTGAACCAAAATTTTATAAAGATTTGGTAAGTTCTTATAATTATGATTTTTTCACTTTTCACAAAGATAAAAAAATTACTATTTTGGCAAAAAATGAAGCTTTGTTTAAAGCTTTAAATTTACAAGAATTTTCAAATATTAAATTAAAAATATCCCAAGAAAGAATTAATTTAAGTACTCAAGATGAGCTTATCATATCTTTAAATAAAAAAGAAAAAAATAAAAGAGTTAGAAAAGCAAGTTTGGTAATAGATGAACTTAGAGTTGGGAATTTTGTTGTGCATGAAGATTATGGTGTAGCTAAATTTTTAGGTCTTGAGATTATTGCAATAGCAGGAGCAAAAAAAGAATTTGTCGCTCTTGGGTATTTAAATAACGATAAGCTTTTATTGCCTGTTGAAAATTTATATATGATTGATAAATATATCGGTGTAAGTGGTGGCGTGCCTTTACTTGATAAGCTTGGAAAAGGAAGTTTTTTAAAAATCAAGGAAAGATTAAAAGAAAAATTATTTGCTATTGCTTCAAATATAGTTTCTTTAGCAGCGGCTAGAGCTTTGATAAAAGCAAAAGAATTAAAAATTTCTCAAGAATTACAAGATGAATTTATCAATAAGGCAGGATTTTTTTACACTAAAGATCAAAGTCAAGTTTGTCAAGAAATCACTCAAGATTTAAAAAGTATGCAGGTGATGGATAGGCTTTTAAGTGGCGATGTGGGTTTTGGTAAAACAGAAGTTGCTATGAACGCTATATTTACTTGTGTAAAAAGTGGTTATACGGCTTTATTTTTTGTGCCAACTACTTTGCTTTCAGCCCAGCATTTTAAAACCTTAAAACGAAGATTTGATTCTTTTGATATAGAGGTTTTTAAGCTAGATCGTTTTACTAGTGCTAAAGAAAAAAAACAAGTTTTAGCATTTTTAAAAGAAAATAAGCCTTGTGTAGTGGTTGGAACGCATTTTCTTTTAGGGGTTGAGTGTGAAAATTTGGGTTTAGTCGTGATAGATGAGGAGCATAAATTTGGTGTAAAACAAAAAGAAAAACTCAAAGAACTAAGTAAAAATTCACATATTCTATCTATGTCAGCAACGCCTATACCAAGAAGTTTAAATCAAGCTCTTAGCTCTTTAAAGTCATATAGTGTTTTACAAACTCCACCTGAGGATCGTTTGGATGTGCGTACATTTGTTAGAGAAAGTAATGACGCTTTGATTAAAGAAGCTATTTCAAGAGAATTAAGAAGAGCAGGACAGATTTTTTATATACACAATCATATAGCAAGTATTGATGGGTGTAAAAAATATCTTTTAGATTTGTTTCCAAATCTAAAAATTTTAATCTTGCATTCTAAAATTGATGCAAAAACTACTGAAGAAGAAATGATTAAATTTGAAAATAAAGAATATGACTTATTGCTTTGTACTTCTATAGTTGAAAGTGGTATTGATTTAGCAAATGCAAATACTATTATAGTAGAAAATTCAGATCGCTTTGGTATGGCTGATTTGCACCAACTTAGAGGAAGAGTAGGGCGTAGTGCTAAGCAAGGATATTGTTATTTTTTGATTGAAGATAAGGAAAAAATCACAAAAGATTCTTTAAAAAGACTTATGAGTTTAGAGAGCAATTCTTATTTAGGCTCAGGAAGCGTGCTTGCTTACCATGATTTAGAAATTCGTGGGGGTGGAAATTTATTAGGTGTGGATCAAAGTGGACATATAGAACAAATTGGTTATAGTTTGTATCTTAAAATGTTAGAAGATGAAATTAATAAGCTAAGTAAAAAAGAAGAAATTAAAGAGAAAAAAATAGATCTAAAGCTTAATATCAATGCTTTTTTAAATAGTGAGTATATTAGTGAAGATCGTTTGAGATTAGAACTTTACAGAAGACTTAGTAAGTGTATGAGTGCTAATGAAGTTTATGAGATAGAAAGTGAGATGAATGATCGTTTTGGAAGGCCTGATATCTTCACAAAGCAGTTTTTGGATTTAATTATCATAAAAATTTTAGCTAGCAAACATTATAAATTAGTGAGCAATTATGAACAAAATATTTGTTTTGTAAAAGATGATGAGAGCAAAGAAGTCATTAAAGCAAAAAGTAAAGACGATGATGATGTAATTGAGGCTATTTTGATGCATTTAAGAAAGAGTGAAAAAGCATGAGTGGATATGAAATTTTTAAAGCTTTAGTTAATGCAAATATTGTTTATAAAGATTTTGAATGGCTAGAAAATAATACTTTAAGTGAGTTTGAAATTTTAATTTCTGTAGTTTTAACTCAAAATACAAACTGGAAAAATGTATTGAAAGCTTTGATAAATTTAAAACAAGCAAATATTACCAAGATAGAAGATTTATCAAATTTAAACACTCAAGATTTAGCGTTTTTAATAAAGCCAAGTGGATTTTATAATACTAAGGCAAAATATATTAAAAATTTTACTCAAAAATATTTTCAATACTTTAATTCTTTTGAGCTTTTTAAAGAAGAAGTTGATAGAGAATGGCTTTTGGATATTAAGGGTTTTGGTCAAGAAAGTGCTGATGGAATTTTAAATTATATATGCAAAAAAGAAGTTTTAGTAGTTGATGCTTATAGTGCAAAAATAGCTAATTATTTAGGCTATGAGTGTCAAAGTTATGATGAGTTGGCAGATTTTTTAAAAAAAGACATAGCTAAAAATCAACAAGAATTGTGTGTTTTATTAAAAAAAGAATGTAAATTATATGAGCTTTATCAAATTTTTCATGCTTTGATTGTTTCTTTTTGTAAAACACATTTTCAAGGTAAAAAACTTTCAGAGGATGGTGTGCTTATTCTAGATCCTTTAAAATTTTAAATTTATTTTTTATTTAAAAAGTTATTTTTTTTACGATTAAAGTGCTATAATGTATTTAACTTCATAAAAAGGAGAAGTAATGAATACAAGTATAGTTGGAAAGCAATTTGAGCTAACTGAGTCTATAAAAGAGTATGTGGAAAAAAGCTTTGATGCTTTAAGTAAATATGGCTTAGATGTGATTTCTGCGCGTTGTGTTATAAGTGCTGATGAAAGGCATGGAAAGAAAGGATTTTGGGCTGAATTTAGCATTAATCTAGCCGGTATTAATACAGTGGTTGTAAAGCAAAAAGATAAAGACTTATATGCTGCTATAGATTTAGCTACTGATAGAATTTCTAAGGTTTTAAGAAGATTGCATGATAAAAATATTACCCATAAACATCAAGATGAGATAAAAGAAAATTTAGTATTACCGAGCTTGATTGAGGAAGATGAGATAGTTCCAACAGAACTTGAGCTATATAAGCCTTTGGAAATTGAAGAAGCATTGGAAAAATTAAAAGCAAGTAAAGATATATTTTTAGTTTTTAATGACATAGATGCAAAAATGAGGGTGTTATATAAGAAAAAAGATGGTAAATTTGGTTTATTTTAATAAAAATCTAGCCTTTTTTAAAGGCTAGATTTATTAGAAGAGTTTGTTAAAAATTTTATCTATTGCTTGATCTACTTTTTTACCTGTATTTTTAGCACCATCACTAGCATTTCCGCCTATTGTATTAACAATAGAATTTACAACACTTTTTGTATCAAGACTTACTTTAGGATCTTGTGTTGTTCCTTTTATAACACCTTTGAAGTTTGCTCTATCAATGACGATATTAAAAGGAATGTTTAATTTGGTACTTTTTGTATCAACCTTACCTTTGCTAATATTTATATTGCTTCTATCAGCCACTAGGTTTAAATTTAAATCTATAAGATTTTTGTTGATATTTATTTTGGCTTCACCGTTGCGATATACATCTTGAGTGATATCTTTTTGTAAAAGTAACATTAAAGCACCTGTGATAAGATTTTTCTTAAGTTGCCCATCGGCTAAATTCATTAGCACTACACCACTTTCTTTTAAAAGATTATAATCAATGCTTAAATTTGATTTTGCTTGGTAATAATCAGGCAAATCTAAGCTTTGAGTTAAATTTGAAAGATCGGTATTTTGCATTTTAGCGTTAAAAATATTATTTTTTAAAGTGGCATTTAATGAGCCGTTAAATATATTTTTACTATTAATACTTGCATCTATTAAAGCGTTTTTAAAATCAAATTTTCCTTCAAAATCAGCCTTGCCTTTTAAGTTTCTATCAACTAAAAATCCTAGCTTAGAAAAATCTTGCAATGATATATTATAAGTGCTTACTAGAGCCATTTGATTAAGATCAAATTTACCTTTTAATGAATTAATATTTGCAAATGAACTTAGAGCTTTAGCGTTAAAATCAATGATTGATTTAGAAATTTTTCCATCAAGATTGATTTTTGCTGAAGTATTCTTTGGAAATTTTTTCTCTAAAAGCTTGGATAATTCTACTTCATTAAAAGAAGAATTAATATTTGCTTTAAAATCACCATTAATATTGTTAAAATCAAGTGACTTTAAGTCAATATCTGCATTTACATCACCAAATGCTAAAACTTTTTTTCCTATCAAAGGAAAAAGTTGTTCTAGTTTTATATTATCAATCTTTGCTTGTAAACTTTTTCCATTGGATTTTGCATTGATAAGCCCTTGCATGATTTTAATATTTGCATCAAGATTTTGAATTTGATTTGACTTAAGATCAACTTTGGCATCTAAATTTAAAGGTCCATTGAGATCTTGTTTGGTTAAAGGTTTTAATTTGTTAAGATTATCTATAAAAGCACTAATTTGTACGTTTAAATCTTTGTTTGTAAGGTTATATGAACCTTTTAGTTGAGGTATTTTTGCTATGTTTGAATCAAGTAAAGCTTCATAATCAATCAAAGAATTTTTCGCATTTGCTTTAGCTTGTAAGTTAAAATTTGTTTTTGGAAAATCAAGATTGCTTAGTTTTTTAAATTCCATAACATTTATATTTGCATTGTTTAACCTAGTGTTTAGATTGAAATTTTTAAAATCAAGCCCTTGTGCTTTTAAATCTAAAACTAATTTAGAATTAATAAAAGCAGGTATGGATATGGTTTTTAAAAGTTCTGCTACTTCTATATTAGTTGTATTGATATTAAGATTATTATTTTCTAAAACAGCTTTTAAGCTACCACCAAATCCAAGTAAGTTAGCATCTAATTTTTGCAATTGATTGTTTGCAAAAAGTAAATTACCTTGAATTTGACTTTTACCTTGGAGTTTCATTTTGGCTAGAGATGAAAATTGATTAAAATCATCTATTTTGATATCAAAATCACTAGTTAAGCTTTGTTTTGCTATATCATAAATACTTTTTTGTGTATAAAGTTTGAAGAAGTTACTTAAAATTTCACTTTTAGAAATAACTTCATTGTTTTGGATTAAAGATCTTATTTCACCTTTTATATAGCTTTGTTTTGGTAAGCTTAGATTAAAATCTTTTTCAATTAGAGTATTGTTGATAGAACTTGTGTAAAAATTAATCAAAGCATTACCATTTGGTTTTAAATCTTTAGCTTGTATATCGCTTATAATACTAATTTTTCCTTGAGCATATCTTGGTAGATTAGCAAAATCTAAAATTTGAGCCAAATCTATATTTTTGCCAATAAATTCAAGATTTATAGGAGAAAAATCAACAATTTTTGCATCTAAGCTAAGATTAGAATCAAACAAAAATCCATTACCTTTTACTAAAAAATCACTACTTTTACCTACAGCACTACCTTTAAATGTAAAATCTTTATCACTTTTTAAGCCAAGATTTTGAATATAGTTTTGTTTAAGTCCTAAAAGATAGTTTAAATCAAATCCTAGTCTTAAAGGTGATATGCCACCTTCTATGTTAGCAAAAAATTTATCATCAATATTTGCTTTAATGTCAAGTTGTGAAAAACTAATTTTAAAATTTTCAAATTTAACATTCATACCGCTTTTTTGAGCAATAATCGTTTCGATTCTTGGCTTTAAAAAAGCATTACCCATGCTTGTAAATAATAATGTATATATAGCTAGAAATGCTATACACACTACACCTAAAAGAATGTAAAGAATTTTTTTCATGAGAAACCTTTATAATGATATATCATATAAATTTAGTGATATAGACTAAACTTATATGATATATTTTACTTAATTTATTGACAATTAACTTTCTTTAATGTATAATTCTATCACTCAAAAACAAAGAGTGCTAAAAATGGCACATTTTAGAAAGGATAAAAAATGAATTTTCAACCTCTAGGAAAGCGTATTTTAGTAAAACGCTTAGAAGAAATGAAAACTACTGCTTCTGGGATTATTATACCAGATAATGCTAAAGAAAAACCATTAAATGGTGAAGTTGTTGCAGTAAGCAAAGAAATAGAAGATATTAAGGTAAATGATAAAGTAATGTTTGCAAAATACGGTGGAACTGAAATTAAACTTGATAATGAAGAGTATTTAGTTCTTAATGTTGAAGATGTTTTAGGGATTATTAAATAAAAAAGGATAAAAAATGGCAAAAGAAATATTTTTTTCAGATGAAGCAAGAAATAAACTTTATGAAGGTGTTAAAAAACTTAATGATGCTGTAAAAGTCACTATGGGGCCACGCGGTCGTAATGTATTAATCCAAAAAAGTTTTGGTGCTCCAACTATCACAAAAGATGGTGTGAGTGTAGCTAAAGAAGTGGAATTAAAAGATTCTTTAGAAAATATGGGTGCTTCTTTAGTTAGAGAAGTAGCTAGTAAAACAGCTGATCAAGCAGGCGATGGAACAACAACAGCAACAGTTTTAGCGCATGCTATTTTTAAAGAAGGTTTGAGAAATATTACAGCAGGTGCTAATCCTATCGAAGTTAAAAGAGGTATGGATAAAGCTTGCGAAGCTATAGTAGCTGAACTTAAAAAACTTTCTCGTGAAGTTAAAGATAAAAAAGAAATAGCTCAAGTTGCGACAATTTCTGCAAATTCAGACGAGAAAATCGGAAATTTAATCGCTGATGCTATGGAAAAAGTTGGAAAAGATGGTGTTATCACTGTTGAAGAAGCAAAATCAATCAATGATGAATTAAATGTAGTTGAAGGTATGCAATTTGATAGAGGTTATTTAAGCCCATATTTCATTACAAATACTGAAAAAATGACAGCTGAATTGCAAAATCCTTTTATTTTGTTATTTGATAAAAAAATTGCCAACTTAAAAGATTTATTACCAATTTTAGAACAAATTCAAAAAACAGGAAAACCACTTTTAATTATAGCTGAAGATATTGAAGGCGAAGCTTTGGCAACTTTAGTTGTAAATAAATTAAGAGGTGTTTTAAATATTTCAGCAGTTA
Organism: Campylobacter sp. IFREMER_LSEM_CL1097; assembly: GCF_025772225.1. Lineage (NCBI taxonomy): Bacteria > Pseudomonadati > Campylobacterota > Epsilonproteobacteria > Campylobacterales > Campylobacteraceae > Campylobacter > Campylobacter sp. IFREMER_LSEM_CL1097. The sequence goes on from NZ_JAKMRT010000003.1 coordinate 56,163, forward strand.
AAGCTCCTGGTTTTGGCGATAGAAGAAAAGCTATGCTTGAAGATATTGCTATTTTAACAGGTGGTGAAGTGATTTCTGAAGAGCTTGGAAGAACTTTAGAAAGTGCTAGTATTCAAGATTTAGGTCAAGCTTCAAGCGTGATTATTGATAAAGACAATACAACTATTGTAAATGGTGCAGGTGAAAAAGCAAATATTGATGCAAGAATTAACCAAATCAAAGCTCAAATTGCTGAAACAAGTTCAGATTATGATAGAGAAAAATTACAAGAAAGATTAGCTAAATTAAGCGGCGGTGTAGCGGTGATTAAAGTTGGTGCGGCTACTGAAACTGAAATGAAAGAGAAAAAAGATAGAGTTGATGATGCATTAAGTGCTACAAAAGCTGCAGTTGAAGAAGGTATAGTAATAGGTGGTGGCGCTGCATTAATCAAAGCAAAATCAAAAATCAGCTTGAATTTGCAAGGCGATGAGGCTATTGGTGCAGCTATTGTAGAAAGAGCATTAAGAGCACCTTTAAGACAAATTGCTGAAAATGCTGGATTTGATGCTGGTGTAGTTGTAAATACAGTAGAAAATAGTAAAGAAGAAAATACTGGTTTTGACGCTGCAAAAGGTGAATATGTAAATATGCTTGAAAGCGGTATTATCGATCCTGTTAAAGTAGAAAGAGTAGCCTTACTTAATGCGGTATCGGTAGCTAGCATGCTTTTAACAACTGAAGCTACAATTAGCGAAATTAAAGAAGACAAACCTGCTATGCCTGATATGAGTGGCATGGGTGGTATGGGAGGCATGGGTGGTATGATGTAACCCATTCTTAATTTTTTAAAAGCAAGGATTTTCCTTGCTTTATTTGTATTATCTCTGAGGTTAAAATGCTTATTCAACCAAAACCTATTACAAGAAAGTATGAAGATATAATTAGAAATATAAATGAAGGTTTTTATCAAATTCCAAAATTTCAAAGAGATTTTGTATGGAAAAAAGAGCAAGTTGCTAAATTAATTGATAGCTTAATCAAGGGATTTCCTATAGGAAGTTTTATTTTGTGGAAAACCAAAGAAAGGTTAAGATCATTAAAAAAAATTGGTAATTATTTTCTAAATGATATAAAAGAAGGTGATTTTGTTTTATATGTTTTAGATGGCCAACAAAGAATGACTTCGTTATATCTTGCCATAAATGGCGTTCAAATAGAAAAAGAAGATTACAAAGAACTCTATATTAATTTAGATAAACTTGAAACAAATGAAGAAATTTGCAGTATAGAAAAAGGCAAGGGAAATTATATAAGTTTTTATGATTTAATGAATGCTTCTATTGTGGATTTGGTAAATAATTTTAATAAAGACTTAGATAAAATACATAAAATAGAAAAAATAAGAGATTGGATAAAATCGTATGAATTTTCAACTATAGAGATTGATGATACTTCTATAGAAAGAATAACTGAAATTTTTACAAGAATTAATACAACGGGAAAAGATTTAACATTATTTGAAATAATGAATGCTAAAGTCTATGATGAAAATAAAAAATTTGATTTAGAAGATAGTTATAATAATCTCATAAGAGAATTAGAAATTAGTGCATATGAAACAATAGCCGAAAATAAAACTATTATTTTGCAATTATTATCTTTAAATTTAATAAAAAATTCTAAAACAAGTGCAATTTTATCTATAAATAAAAATCAATTTATAGATGAATGGGATAATACAATTAAGGCATTAAAATTAGCGATTGATAAAATAAGAGATTATTTTAAAATAGAAGTATCAAAACTTTTGCCTTATTATGTTTTAATAGTTCCAATTGCTTATTTTTATAGAATTAATGATTTTAAACCTCCAACTAATACTCAATTAAAACAAATTGAAAGATATTTTTTTAGATGTGCAATCAGTTGGAGGTTTTCTTCTTCTGTTGAAAGTAAATTAAATTCTGATATAAAAATAATTGAAAATATCAAAAACAATATAAATGTAAATTTTGATAAAGAATTACCATTGCAAAACAAACAAAAAGATTATTTTATTGAACTTTTAAAAGAAGATTTTTCATCATCAAATGCTTTTGATAAAGCAGTTCTTTGTATATTAGCTTATAATGAACCTAAAAAATTTAGCGACAATTCAAAAGTAAGATTAGATAATTCTTATCTCAGTATAGCTTCTTCTAAAAATTATCATCATTTTTTTCCAAAAGCATATTTGAAAAGAATAAACAATACCGATAATGCAAATGCATTAGCTAACATAACGCTAGTGGATGATTATTTAAATAAAAGAATTATAAGGGATAGAAATCCTCAAGAGTATATAAAATATTTTGAAAAAGAAAATAGTAATATCGATGAGGCATTAAAATCTCATTTTATTATACACGATGATTTTGTAGACTATAATTTGTTTTTAGACAAAAGAGCTAATGTGTTAGCTGAAGAAATTTTAAAAAGAATTTAATTGCAAAAGGTATCATAAAGTGAAAAATTTACAAGAAGAGCAATTTTCTAACTCAAAATATATTAAGCCTAAAAGATATACTTATATAGGTAAAGATAACAAAAAATACACTTGGGATTTTATAGAAGCATTAGATAGCGTTTCTGTTTTTTTATATCATACTCAAAAAGATTCTTTTGTTTTTGTAAAGCAATTTAGAATTCCTTTATGGGATTATCAAAAACGTAATAATTTGTATTTAGATGAGATAGGATTTAGTATAGAACTTTGTTCAGGGCTTGTTGATAAAGATTTGAGTTTGGAAGAAATAGCTAAAGAAGAATGTATTGAAGAACTAGGTTATGCTCCTAAGGTTGTAGAAAAAATAGGAGAATTTTATACAGGTTTTGGTTCAGGTGTTAGTAGACAATTTTTATTTTTTGCTGAAATTAATGAAGATGATAAAATTGGTAATGGTGGTGGAATTGAGGGGGAAGATATCCAAGCAGTATGGATAAAAAGAAAAGATTTTGAAAAGTTTTCTAAAGAAAATCCTATAAAAACTCCTTTACTTGAGTATGCGTATTTATGGTTTAAGGGTAAGAATTAATCTTACCTCTTTTTATTTTTCCTCTTTATTTTCAATATTTAGATCTTTTTCATCAAGCATTTCTTTAAAGATTCCAAATAAATCTTCAGAAGCCTTTTCAGCATTAGAGCATTTATCTAAAATTTGATTTTGTACTAGTTTATCACTTGTATCTTCATTATGTGCTAAAGCAACGGCTTGGTTCATATTTTCATGTACTTTTTGATGTGGTAAATTTAACTTACCAAAAGTTCTTCCGCCAGAAAATCTTTCCTTGCCAATACCAGCAATCCATTTTGCAAGTCTGCAACTTAAATGATCAGATAAAGTTTTTCCTGAAGCATGAATAATTTCATTATATCCATTTAATTTAAATGCAATATGATCTAGTTTTGCTAGTGATATGAATATTTCAGAGGTAATGCTTTTAGCGTGAGAACTAGTTGAATTTGCATTAGAAATTAATTGAGCAAAATTACTAGAGAATTTTACTATATGCTCATTAGATTCTAATGATACTTTTTCTACTTGTTCACTTTGTCCATACATCTCATCAGCATTTTGTTTTAATAGGTTAATATTTAATTCTACTTCAGAAGTTGCTTTTTGTGTTTTTTCAGCAAGTTTTCTTACTTCATCAGCAACAACAGCAAAGCCTCTGCCGTGTTCTCCTGCTCTAGCAGCTTCGATTGCGGCATTTAGTGCTAAAAGATTGGTTTGATCGGATACATCTTTGATTAAGTTAATAACATTAGTGATCTCATCAACGCTGCGGTGTAAATTTCCCGCTGTATCTCTTGAGCGATTAGCTGATTCTATAATGCTTTGAAGTGAAGATATGATAGAGTGAGTTATTGAATTTAACTCTTGCATATCTTTTAAAGAGGAATCAGAATATTGAGAAATCATTTCCGCTTTATTAACATTTTCCTGCATATCACTTTGAACATTTGCAATACCTTTTAAAACACCATTTAATAGCATTTCTAAAAGATTTGTTTCAAGTTCAGTTTTTCCGCAATTTCCTTGAAGTTGTTTTTCATAATTTTTAATTAATTCTTGTTTTTCTGAAAGAAGTCTTTTGTTTTCTTCTTCTAGTTCTTTGATTTTATTTTGTAAATTTTCAAAGTCTTGTGATAATTGACTTTTTTTTCCAAACATATTTAATCCTTAAAAGTTAAAAAAATTGGTAGAAATTATTTTTTATAATTTGATAAATAAGTATTTAATTCATCCTTTAATTTTAACTTTTCTTTCTTTAGATTTGCTATTTCTAAGCTATCTAGATGAATTCTACCTTCTTCTGCATCTTTGATTTTGTGATCAAGTTTGTTGTGCTCTTCAAACAACTTATCAAAATGCATATCCTTGCCTTTTAACTCGGTGATTAAATCCCTAAATTCATGTAGCATGTAAGCCTCCTTTTTTGAAATTTTATTGTTATTGATTATAGCTTAAATAAGTTAAATGTATTTTAACTCGTCAGGTTTTTGTTTATTTTTAATAATCTTTTTAGCTATTTTTATACTATCTGCTGTACCAACGATTAACAATTTTGCACCAGTGCCTATTAAAGTGTCTCCTCTTGGCATAGGAGTAAATTTTTTATTTTCCAAAATTCCTACTATGCTAACATTTGCCATATCTCTTAAATGGATTTCTTTTAGTCTTTTAAATCTCACCCATGACTCGTCAGGAATTTTAACCTCTTCTAAATCAATAGGGCTATTTTTTTTGTAAAGATAATTTTCTAATAAATTTTCCATATCAGGTCTTGCTGACATAGCACTAAGTCTTTGTGCGACCAATTTTGTAGCAGAAACTATGGAATTTGCTCCAAGTTTTTTTAGTTTTTCAGTTTCGTCTTCATTGCTTGAGCTAGCTAGTATAAAATAAGGATTGATTCTTTGTAATTCTTTTTCAAACAATCTCACTGAAGCAATGATGGCTATATTATCTGCTATGTTATTGCTAAGAGTAATTACACCTTTTGCGCTAGAAAGATTGGTCTTTAAAAAGGCTATATTTGTATGTGGAGCACTTTCTATATAATAAGGATAATTGTATTTTTCAGCTATCTCGCTAAAATTTTCTATTTCATCAACAACAACAAAAGGAATGTGATTTTCTTTGAATTGCTGTGCTAGTTCTATGGTAAAATCATTGTGATAGCATATTACAAAATGATTTTTTAATCTTGCAACTTTATGAAGCATTCTTCTCTCCTTGATTATTTTAGACAAGATTCCTTTTTTTACTATTTCTATCACTAAACCCATGCAAAAAGTAAATATTGTAAAAGTTAATAATACATATATAACGGTAAAAATTCTACCCGCTGTTGGTATGGGATTGACTTCAGTGTAGCCTAAAGTGGTAAATGTCATACCAGCTTGGTAAATAGCATCATTGAGATTATAATTACTTGTAAGCATATAACCAAAAGCTCCAATTAGTGTCATTATTACGACAGCAATAAGAGGGATTCTTAAAAATCTAAGCTGCTCGTAAAGCTCGTCATTGAGGTTGATTGAAGGTTTTGGAGAGGGGGACCAATTGAGGAATTTTTGTAGCTTTTTCAAAAAAGACATAATAATTCCTCGTTTATATTAAGGATTATTTGCTACTCTGTTTTTTAAGTGTTCTTAAAGTTGAAGCAGCAACTCTAACTTTTCTAGTAGTTCCATCTTCTAAAGTAATACGAACTGTTCTTAAATTTGGCAAAAAGCGTCTTTTAGTTTTGTTGTTAGCATGGCTAACATTGTTACCTACCATAGGTCCTTTTCCTGTAATTTGGCAAATTCTTGACATAAATTTTTCCTTATGAAATAAAAATAATTTTTAGCATTATATCTAAAGCAAGCTTAAAAAAATCAAATATTATTAAAAATACATAAAGAAAATTTGATAATAAGTATGATAAAATTATTTTTTATTTTATTGGAGATATATAATGTATGTAGCGCCAAGTTTATTGTCTGCAAATTTTTTAAACTTAGAAAATGAGATTAAAGAAGTATCTCAAGCGGGAGCTGATTTGTTGCACATTGATGTGATGGATGGACATTTTGTGCCAAATCTTACTTTTGGTCCTTGTGTGATTGAAAATATTTCAAAAATTACTTCAGTACCTTTAGATGTGCATTTAATGGTGCATAATGTTAGTAGTTTTGTAGATTTATTTATACCTATAAAACCAAAATTTATTAGTTTTCATTTAGAAGCTGAAAACCATCCTATTAGGGTGTGCGAGTATATAAGAAAAAACGGCATTCATCCTGCTATTGTATTAAATCCACATACTCCAGTTTCAAGCATAGAACATATTTTAGAATTTGTAGATATGGTGCTTTTAATGAGTGTTAATCCAGGCTTTGGCGGGCAAAGTTTTTTACCTTTGGTGTATAATAAAATTCGCCAGTTGAGAGAAATGATAGATAGGAAAAATCTTAAAGTTTTTATAGAGGTTGATGGTGGGGTAAATGGCTTAAATGCACCTGATTTGGATGAAGCAGGAGCTGATATTTTGGTCGCGGGTAGTTATATTTTTTCTTCGCAAGATAAAAAAACAGCAATTAATTCTTTAAAGCTTGAATTTTGAGCCAACAACAAATCGATGATTTAATCATCAAGCTAAGCAAAGAAAACAAACCTTTTCCTTGGGTTTTAAAAGAACTTGCAAAAATAGAAGAATTAAACCACTATGATTTTGATTTATATATTTTTGAGCTTTTAGGACTAGGGGTAGAGCTTAATGCACAAAATTGTTTGTGTTTAAAAAGTAAAAATAAAAAAATAAAAGATGAGATATTTTGTGTTGTAGATATTGAAAGTACCGGCGGGATAAAAAGTGGTCAAATTTTAGAAATAGGTGCTGTAAAAATTCAAAATTATAAAGAAATTGATAGATTTGAGAGTTTTGTAAAAGTAGAAAGCATACCTGAAAATATTACAGAATTAACTGGGATTAGTTTAGATATGGTAGAAAATGCTCCTTCTTTGAAAGCTGTGTTAAATGATTTTAAGTTATTTTTAAAAGATAGCATTTTTGTAGCACACAATGTGCGTTTTGATTATCATTTTATATCTAAAGCTATGTATGAAAATGATTTTGGAGTGCTTTTAAATAGAAGATTATGTACTATTGATTTAGCTAAAAAATGCATTGAAAGTCCCAAATACGGCCTTGATGCTCTAAAAGAGTTTTTGTGTATTGAAAGTAAGCATCATAGAGCCTTAAGTGATGCTTTGGCCGCAAGTGAAATTTTGAAATACTGTCTTAAAAAAATTCCTTTTTACATTAAAACTACTGAAGAATTGTTACATTTTAGCAAGCAAGCTAAAAATCAAACAAAAAAATAAACTTTGTTTTGTATTTATTGCTATACTTCTTTTGCATAAATGACGGGAGCTTGTGATACAGGCTGAGAGTAAGCTAAAAGCTTAGACCGCACCAGAACTAGGTAATGCTAGCGTTGGGATAATTTATCAACTACTCACATACCCTTCATTTATCCAAATTTATTTCAAGGATAAATTCAAATGAAAACTCAAATGTCTTATGCAAAAGAAGGAATTTTCACAAAGCAAATGCAAATTGTTGCACAAAAAGAACAAGTAAGTGAAGGTTTTTTACTTGAAAATATAGCATGTGGAAAAATCATCATTCCTGCAAATATCAACCATAAAGCATTAGATCCAAATGGTATTGGCTATGGACTTAAAACAAAGGTAAATGTGAATTTAGGTGTTTCAAATGATTGTGTAGATTATAGTGAAGAGATGAAAAAGGTAGAATTGGCTCACAAATTTAATATAGAAGCTATTATGGATCTTAGTAATTATGGTAAAACTAGTCGTTTTAGAGATGAGCTAATTGCTACTTCAAAAGCTATGATAGGTACTGTGCCTGTTTATGATGCGGTAGGTTTTTTAGAAAAAGATTTAAAAGATATTAAAGCAAAAGATTTTTTAGATGTAGTATATCATCATGCTAAAAGTGGAGTGGATTTTATGACAATTCACGCAGGGATAAATTCTCGTGCTGCTAGGGTTTTTAAAGAGTGTGATAGGATTACTAATATAGTTTCAAGAGGAGGTTCAGTTCTTTATGCTTGGATGCAAATGAATGATGCTGAAAATCCATTCTATGAATATTATGATGATTTGCTTGCTATATGTAAGGAATTTGATGTGACACTTTCTTTGGGTGATGCACTAAGACCTGGTTGTACTCATGATGCAAGTGATGGAGCTCAAATTGCTGAACTTATAGAACTTTCATTGCTAACCAAAAGAGCATGGGCTCAAGATGTGCAAGTGATGATAGAAGGACCTGGTCATATGGCTATTAACGAAATAGAAGCTAATATGCAACTTGAAAAAAGAATTTGCAATGGAGCTCCATTTTATGTTTTAGGACCATTAGTTACTGATATAGGTGCAGGATATGATCATATAAGTGGAGCAATTGGTGGAGCAGTTGCAGCAGCAGCTGGTGCTGATATACTTTGTTATGTAACTCCTGCTGAACATTTAAGACTTCCAAATTTAGAAGATGTAAGAGATGGTATAGTAGCAACTAAAATAGCAGCTCATGCAGGAGATATAGCCAAGCTTCCCAAAGAAAGAAAAATAGATGATGAAATGAGTAAAGCAAGACAAGATATTGATTGGGAAAAAATGTTTAAATTAGCAATTGATGGAGAAAAGGCTAAGAAAATGTTTAATGAAAGAAAACCTGAAGAGCTTAATTCTTGCTCAATGTGTGGAAAAATGTGTGCTATGAACACTATGAATAAAATTTTAAAAGGTGAGGATGTAAGTTTGATAAAAGAATAAACCCTCAATTATGAGGGTTTATTTTGATTAATCTATTACTTTATAATTATAAGGTTTTAGATTTTTATCATCTTCAAGAAGTTTTGCTGGTGGATTACCATTTACTTCTTGGTGTTTATAGTAGCGATCACCTGCTTTATTACCATTTAGATCTACTTTATAGTGAATTTCACCTGGATTTAATTTTTGAATATCTTCAAAACCTAAATTTGAAGTTTTGAAATCTTTAATGCCATTTTTGGCCGCAATTTCTGCTAGCTTAGTTTGTCCTTGTCTTGACATATCAACTGATTGTAAAAGCATTCTTGAAGCTTCTCTAGGATTGTGGAAACCTGTTGAGTTTTCAGCACCTACAAAGTCTGCTCTAATTTGAGATTTTCTATGTAGTTCTAATACTTCTTTTAATTCAGCCGAAATTTTAGCATCATCTGCTTTGCCATCAGTTTGAAATTTAGGCATTTTTCCAAGTTCTGCACGAATAGTTTCTACATCTTTAATCAAGCTTACTAAAGAATATTCAGCTGTTCTTAAATCATGAGCTACTGAATTTTGAATATCTTTTACTTGTTTAGCTAGATAGCTTTCGCTTTGAGTGTGACAAGTTTTACAAGCTGAGTTAATATCAACTAAAGGTGAAGTAATATTGTGGTTAGTAACTTTTTTTGCACCTTTTCTAATATAAGGCATATGACAATCTGCACAACTTACACCATTTGCAGCATGTACTCCACCACTATAAAGTTCGCTTTCTGGGTGTTGAATTTTAATCATTGGTGCTTTTGTGATTTTATGAACCCAATCACTTGGAAAATTTTCTCTATTTTTTTCATAATAATCATCAATCATTTCTATTCTAAATGGCTCGCCTTTTTTCCACTCACTCCATGGAAATGCTAGCTCTATACCATCAACTTCGATTTCAACTGGCTTGTTACCATCTCTCCAAGAATCAAACTCATCATAAGTTTTTTGAGTGCCATTCCACCATTTTTTAGAACTATCATTAGCAATACTTTCGCCTATAGTTTTCACTTTAGTGCCTGTTGGTTTGAAGTAGTATTCAACATGACATTGAGAGCATACTAAAGTTCTCATTTCGCTTCTTGAAGCTTTAACACCTTGTTTTTCGTCTGCTTCATAACCTCTTGAAATTAATGCTTTAATTAAAGCTGGTCTTGTAAGTCTTAAACTCATATCTGTTGGGTTATGGCAATCTGCGCATGTTACACCCATTCTTTTTCCACCATGAGGTCCGCTGTGTTCAGGTGAGTTTTCTTTAGCTCCATTTACAGCCGGGATAGTTTTAACCATAGTCCAATATTTTGCAGAGTTAAATGCTACCCAATCACCTTTTGCAGTGTTGTTTAAAAGCCATGGAGTCCATCCGCTATGGCAGTTCATACAAGCCGTTGGTTGACCGCCAAATCCTGTAAAACCATGTGCATTTAAGAAATCTTTATTATTTCTAGCTGTATCCATTTGATCTACTTGAACCCAAAAGTGTCCTCTTTCTTCATTTGCATCAATGCTAAATGGATAACCTGCCCAAAGAACAGTTAGTTGTGGATAGCGAATAAGCTTTGAATAAGCTAAATTTCCACCAAATTCTGTTGCATTAGGTGTTTGTTTTTCTACTGCTGTGTGCATGTCTAAATAATCAGGAAAGTTCTTTCCCCAGTAATCAAAAGTAGGATTTTCATCACCAAGTTTTACAATTTCTTGTGAAATGATCCCACCTACTGAATCATTTGTTTTAGCTGTAATGTCCTGATTAAGCCATAATACACCTGCAATAGCTACTATAGTAGCACTTATAGCACTATATAAAATGCCTTTGTTATTCATTAAATACTCCTTTCATTTAAAATCCTCTCTTATGACCAACACCTTGGTGGCAAGATACACAACTTAAAGCATTATCTTTATGTGGATCTAGGGTAGGGTTGATAGTGTTACTCGCAATTTCTTTGTGACATTCTATACAGTTATTTTGGACTATTTCTTTACTTTTTGCATTTGCACTCAAATGTGTAGGTAAAGAATCTAGTTTGAAAGTAAATGCATAAGCATGTCCTAAGCCACTTTGAGCTTTGGCAATCCATTTTTCAAAAAAGCTATGTGGCAAATGGCAATCATTACAGGTTGCTCTTGGTTTACCATCAACTTCTTTAGAGTGCGAAGCTTTTAAATAATCATTATAAACCTCGTTCATAATATGGCAATTATTACAGCTTTCACTAGCATCGCTAAAATAAGAAGTGCCCTTAGCATTATGGAAAGTATACATTCCAACTCCTGCTAAAATTACAAGTAAGAAGAGGAAAACAGCAAAAAGTTTTGAGTTTGCTTTTTTCAAAGTCTCTCCTTTGAATGAAGTTTAAGTTACAAGAACTTGTGTATAATTATATAACACCATAAAGGCAAAAAAGTAAATATATATTTATTAATCATTTATTATTTTTTTAATAAGATAAAAAAAGTATTATTTTTTATATAATTATATTTACTATTATACAAATAAAATAAATTTTAATGAAAGAAATACTAAAATATAAATATCTAGAAATAAAGGTAGGTATATCATGCAAATTCAACCATCAATGTATATTAACAGAGAACTTTCTTGGCTTGCGTTTAATTCTCGTGTTTTAGATCAATGCTCTAAAGATCTTCCTTTGCTTGAAAAACTTAAATTTATTGCTATATACTGTACAAATTTAGATGAGTTTTATATGATAAGAGTGGCTGGATTAAAACAACTTTTTGTGGCAGGAATAAGCACAACAAGCAATGATGAAATGACTCCTCTTGCGCAACTTAAAGCTATTAGAAATTATCTACATGAAGAAAAATATGTAGTAGAGCAGTATTTTACTAAAATTACCCAAGATTTAGAAAAAGAAAATTTATTTATTCGCTCATACGAAGAACTTGATGAGGATTTAAAACAGCAATGTAATGAGCATTTTTTTTCTAATATTTTTCCTGTGATAGTTCCAATTGCAGTTGATGCAACTCATCCTTTTCCGCATTTAAATAACCTTTCATTTTCTTTAGCGGTGAAACTTTGTGATCCTATGCACCCTGAACTTTTAAAATTTGGCATGATACGCATACCTAGGGTTTTACCAAGATTTTATCAAGTAAGTTCTAATATTTATGTGCCTATAGAAAGTATAGTACGCTATCATACTGAGCATATTTTTCCTGGCTACAAGCTCTTATCTTCTGCTGCTTTTAGAGTAACTAGAAATGCAGATATGGAAATAGAAGAAGAAGAAGCCGATGATTTTATGTTGATTTTAGAGCAGGGTTTAAAACTTCGTAGAAAAGGTGCTTTTATACGCTTGCAAATAGAAAAAGGCGCAGATGAGCAGTTGATTGAATTTTTAAGTTCTCATATGAATATTTTTCATAAAGATATTTATGAGTATAATATACTTTTAAATTTAGCTTCATTATGGCAAATCATTTCCAACAAAGAATTTACACATTTGCTAAATCCTATGTATACACCAAAAATTTTACCACCTTTTGGGGATAATGTATCTATATTTAGTGCAATAGATAAACAAGATATTTTGGCTATACAGCCTTATGAGAGTTTTGAGCCTGTATATCAATTTATCAAAGAGGCAAGTAAAGATCCTAAGGTTGTTTCTATAAGAATGACTCTTTATAGAGTAGAAAAAAATTCAAACATAGTTCAAGCTTTAATTGATGCAGCAAGCGATGGCAAACAAGTTACTGTAATGGTAGAATTAAAAGCGCGTTTTGATGAGGAAAATAACTTGCATTGGGCAAAATCATTAGAAAATGCAGGGGCTCATGTGGTATATGGAATCACTGGTTTTAAAGTGCATGCAAAAGTAGCTCAAGTGATTAGAAAAGAAGGGGATAAATTAAAAATTTATAATCATTTAAGTACGGGTAATTACAATGCAAGTTCAGCTAAAATTTATACTGATGTGAGTTATTTTACTTCAAAAGAAGAATATTCTCAAGATACTACAACTTTTTTTCACATACTTTCAGGATATAGTAAAAGTCGTCGTTTAAAGACTTTATCAATGAGTCCAAAGCAAATCAAAGAAAGAATTTTAGATATGATAGCTACTGAAGCAAGCTATGGAAAAGATGGAGTAATCATAGCCAAAATGAATGCTTTGGTAGATGGTGATGTGATTAAAGCTTTATATGAAGCTTCAAATAAAGGTGTTAAAATAGATCTTATTGTGCGTGGAATTTGTTGTTTAAGACCTGGAGTAAAAGGATATAGTGAAAATATAAGAGTTAGAAGTATAGTGGGAAAATATTTAGAGCATGCTAGAATTTTATATTTTAAACATACAACACCAAATTATTTTATTTCAAGTGCTGATTGGATGCCAAGGAATTTAGAAAGAAGACTAGAATTAATGACTCCTATTTTTGATGAGCATTCTCGTGCAAAATTGGCTCAAATTTTAAAACTACAATTAAGCGACAATGATTTAGCTTATGAGTTAGACAACGAGGGAAGATATCGTAAGGTTATTTTAAATGAGACAGAAAAAATCAACAATTCTCAACAAACTTTAGAAGAGTATATTAGTAGAATTTTTAATACCTTGAAAAAAGATACTGATCACAGCAGGGCGACGCACTTAGCAACGAAGCTTTTTAGAGATAGCTAATCCTTGCTTTTTTAGCAAGGATTATTTCCAACCTTCTATGTAGTTTTTAAGTTTTCTACCAACTTTTGGGTGTTTAAGTTTTTTTATAGCTGAGCTTTCTATTTGTCTTACTCTTTCTCTTGTGACATTTAATTCTTTACCGATTTCTTCTAAAGTTCTATCACTTTCATCATCCATTAAGCCAAAACGCATTCTAATAACAGCCTTTTCTCTATCATTAAGCTGATCTAAAACTTCATCAATTTGTTCTTTTAAATCATCTTTTAAGATGTGATCCATAGGTGAAATTGAGGTTCTATCTTCTACAAAATCTCCAAATTTACCATCATCCTCGTTGCTAATAGGTGCTTCTAGGGAAATTGGTTCTTTAGTAATTTTAATAACTTGTTTTACTTTATCTATACTAAGTCCTACTTCTTTTGCAATAATACTTACATCCGGTTCTTTACCTTCTTTTTGCAAATACTCGCGAATGATTTTATTGATTTGATTGATAGTTTCTATCATATGAATAGGAATTCTTATAGTTCTTGCTTGATCAGCAATTGCTCTTGAAATAGCTTGTCTAATCCACCAAGTTGCATAGGTTGAAAACTTATAACCGCGTTTGTATTCAAATTTATCTACCGCTTTCATTAAGCCTATGTTGCCTTCTTGGATTAAATCTAAAAATGGTAATCCGCGGTTAGTATATCTTTTAGCAATGCTTACAACTAAGCGTAAATTTGATTTTGCCATTCTAGTTTTAGCCTCATCAGATATTTTTTTACCGCGTTTAATTTGCTCTAGAATTTCTTTTAATTGATCTTTTTCTAAATCAAAAGAATTTTGACTAGCTTCTTTAGTTTGAATGAGTTTTTTAATCTCCATATAAGTGCTTACCATGGTAGTTTCTAGGGCACGCTCTGCAATTTCTTCTTTGCTAAGTTTGGTAATATCTTTTAAAATATCTTGGTGTCTTTGTTTTAATTCTTCTGAAAACATTGGTAAGCGATACTCTAAACGTTTTAATTCTTTATCAAATTCCTCATCACTTTTTAATGCTGTTTCCATAGATTTTACTATTTCAGAAATAAGTTTTGATGTTGGACCTAGATCCATTAGTTTTTCTTTTAGTATATTTTTCTTAAAAGCAATTATGAGTTTATCTAATAGTTCATCATCATTTTTTTCTGCATTAATAGTAGATATAGTTTTTAACCATTCTTTTTTTGCTTTTTCTAATGCTTTAAAGCTTTCTATGACTTTTAGAGTTCTTTCATCTTCTTTTTTATTTGTTTTTTTAGGTTTTTTTTCATTAGAATTTTCATTTTCCTCATTTTCGTTTTCTTCTTCAGAATCTATTTCTTCATCGCTTTTATCATCATCGCTTTTATCATCATCCTCAAAGCTTTTAAAAAGCTCTTTCACTCTTCTTTCTCTATTAATTAAAGGTTCTTTATAATCAAGTATAAAATCAATCAAATAAGGCACAGAACAAAAAGCATCGATGATAATGTCTTCGCCTAGCTCAATCTTTTTAGAAATTTCAATTTCTTCATCTTTGTTTAAAAGAGCAATTTGTCCCATTTCTCTTAAATACATTCTTACAGGAGAGTCTGATCTGCTCCACTCAAGTAAATCATTTTCATTGGCTAAATCAAATTCATTTTCCAAACTTGTATCTTGTAATTTTTGTTTTTCCTCTTGTAGCTTTTTTGCTTCTTCTAAATTTCTTTTTTTGGCAATTTCAGCTGAAGAGATTAATTCTACTTTATATTTATCCATTAGATCACGGATTTTTTTTGCACTTGTTGCGTTTGGAAGCTTTGCAAAATACTTGACAAGTTTTTCATATGTGATATAATCTTTAGAATTTTCTTTGAAAAGTTCTTCTAAAACATTAGTTTCATTAGCCATGGATACCCCTTGTATTTAAGTAATGAGTGTAAAACTAAATATTATGCCTAAAAATTAATTAAAAACAAATAAAAATATTTTGGAACAACTTTTGCTTTGTTAGTGAAAAATTAAGATTTTAGTTAGGAAAAATAATGCAAAATGGGTATTATCAAGCCACCGGTGCTATGGTTACGCAATTTAATCGCTTAGATGTTGTAACTAACAATCTAGCAAATGTAAATACAAGTGGCTATAAAAGAGATAATGTTGTTATTGCAGATTTTAAAAGGATTTTTAAAGAAACTCAAGATGAGTTGCCTATACAAAATCACACAAGAGATGCTGCAAGATTTGTTAATACAACTATAGATAGAGTTCCGCAGGTTAATCATGTCTATACAAATTTTAGCGTAGGTTCTATGAAAATGACGCATAATCCTTTGGATTTAGCTCTTACTCGCGAAGATACTTTTTACTTGATTAAAACAAATAATGGTGAAATAAGATTAAGTCAAGATGGAAATTTCCAACTTGATGATGAGGGTTATTTGGTAAACCGTCAAGGATACAGAGTTTTAAGCAGTGATTATTTTAATAATCCCGAAAATGATGGCATCCGCATAGGAGATTCTACTTCTTTTATTAATGTGGATAAAAATGGAATTATCAGTGCAGCTAATCAAAATATTGCAAGATTATTTGTAGCACAAGTTGATGATTTAAGAGATTTGCAAAAAGATGGCGATAATATGTATAAAATTGATAATTTAAACAAGATTAGAGATTTACCAAATTCAAATGCCATTAAGCAAGGTTTTACTCAAGGATCAAATGTTAATCCAGTTACAGAAATGGTAGGATTAATTGAGGCAAATAGAATGGTTGAGATGTATCAAAAAGTTATGACATCTCATATGGATGATTTAAATCAAGAAGCTATTAATAAATTGGCAAGTACTAAATAAACTAAGGATAGATAAAATGTTAAGATCATTATACACAGCAGCATCAGGGATGGTATCGCAACAAACACAAATTGATGTGACTTCAAATAATATTTCAAATGTTAATACAGTAGGTTATAAAAAATCGCGTGCAGAATTTGCAGATTTGATGTATCAAACGATGAAATACGCAGGAACTTCAACCTCAAGCACCACAAAACATCCAAGCGGCATTGAAGTAGGGCTTGGAGCAAGAGTAACAGCTGTAAGTAAAATTTTTAGTGAAGGTAGTTTAAAACAAACATCAACTTCAGGTCTTGATATGGCAATTGCTGGTAATAATGGCTTTTTCCAAATTCAAATGCCTGATGGAACTATAGCTTATACTAGAAATGGTCAATTTACTAAAGATGCTGAAGGAAACATAGTAAATTCAGATGGTTATAGACTTTTACCGGAAATGACTATACCTGAAGATGCTATTGCTATAAATGTTGCAAGTGATGGAACAGTTTCAGTAATGCAGCCAGGAAATACAGCTGAAACTCAAATAGGACAAATTGAACTTGTAAATTTTATCAATCCTGCAGGTTTACATGCTTTAGGGGATAATCTTTTAGTAGAAACTGATGCAAGTGGGGCGCCTATTGCAGGTATAGCGGGCGAGAACGGTTTTTCTGTCATCAAACACGGCTTTGTGGAGCTTAGTAATGTTCAACTTGTAGAGGAAATGACTGATCTTATTACAGGACAAAGAGCTTACGAAGCAGGCTCAAAAGCAATCACTACAAGTGATGATATGCTTGGAATTGTAAATCAATTAAAACGCTAGAATTAACTAGCGTTTATAATATGTAAAAATATTTAAAAATATACTAAAAAACTCCTATTTATAAATACTTATAAAATATTCTTTTTTATAATTTAAATTTTATCATTAATGTAGTAATATTTTTTAGATGTATTAAAATACATTGAATAAACAATAACGAGGGATATAATGAACAGAAGAGACTTCATTAAAAACACCGCTATTGCTAGTGCTTGTGGTGTTGCAGGTCTTAGTGTTCCAAGTAGTGTACTTGCTAATACTGAGAATAAATGGCGTTGGGATAAGGCTGTTTGTAGATTTTGTGGTACAGGCTGTGGAATTTTAGTTGCAAGTTTAGATGGTAAAATTGTTGCTGTAAAAGGAGATCCAGCAGCTCCTGTAAATCGTGGATTAAATTGTATTAAAGGTTATTTTAATGCAAAAATTATGTATGGAGAAGATCGCTTAGTAACACCTTTACTTCGCGTAAATGCAAAAGGTGAGTTTGATAAAAATGGAAAATTTCAACAAGTTTCTTGGCAAAGAGCCTTTGATGAAATGGAAAAACAATTTAAAAAAGCTTACAAAGAAAAAGGTGTTGAAGGAATTGGAATTTTTGCAAGCGGTCAATATACTATACAAGAAGGATATGCTGCTGCAAAATTAGTAAAAGCTGGTTTTAGATCAAACAATATAGACCCAAATGCACGCCATTGTATGGCTAGTGCAGTTGTTGGTTTTATGCAAACTTTTGGAGTTGATGAGCCTTCTGGCTGTTATGATGATATAGAGCTTACTGATACTATTATTACTTGGGGTGCAAATATGGCAGAAATGCATCCGATTTTATGGTCAAGGGTAAGTGATAGAAAATTAAGTAATTTAGATAAAGTCAAAATTGTAAATTTATCTACTTTTTCTAATAGAACTTCTCATATAGCAGATACTGAAATCATCTTCAAGCCAAATACTGATTTAGCTATTTGGAATTATATCGCTAGAGAGATTGTTTATAATCATCCTGAAGCTATGGATAAAGAATTTATTGAAAAACATTGTATCTTTACAACAGGCTATGCTGATATTGGTTATGGAATGAGAAATAATCCAAACCATCCTAAATTTAAAGCAAGTGAGAAAGATACAGTAGCAAAACAAAATGCTATTATTGTAGATGAAGAAGAAGCGGTATCTTTGGCTTATTTAGGAGTAAAAGCAGGTGATAAATTTGAAATGAAACACCAAAGTGCTCCTGATGCACATTGGGAAATTTCATTTGAAGATTTCAAAAAAGCATTAGAGCCTTATACGCTTGATTATGTTGCTAAAGTTGCTAAAGGTAATGAAGATGAAAGCATTGAAGAATTTAAGAAAAAACTTCAAGAATTAGCAAATTTATATATAGAAAAAAATAGAAAAGTTGTAAGTTTTTGGACTATGGGCTTTAATCAACACACAAGAGGTACTTGGGTAAATGAACAAGCTTATATGGTGCATTTTTTACTTGGTAAACAAGCTAAGCCAGGTAGCGGTGCGTTTTCATTGACAGGGCAACCAAGTGCTTGTGGAACTGCAAGAGAAGTAGGGACTTTTTCGCATCGTTTACCTGCTGATATGGTCGTTGCAAATCCTAAACACAGAGAAATTAGCGAAAAAATTTGGAAAGTTCCGGCAAAAACAATCAATCCTAAACCAGGTGCTCCATACTTAAAAATCATGAGAGATTTAGAAGATGGAAATATCAAATTTGCTTGGGTGCAAGTAAATAATCCTTGGCAAAACACTGCTAATGCAAATCACTGGATAGCAGCAGCTAGAGAAATGGATAATTTTATCGTTGTGAGTGATTGCTACCCAGGAATTAGTGCTAAGGTGGCAGATTTAATTTTACCAAGTGCTATGATTTATGAAAAATGGGGTGCTTATGGTAATGCTGAAAGAAGAACTCAACACTGGAAACAGCAAGTGCTGCCTGTAGGTGAGGCTATGAGTGATACTTGGCAAATTATGGAATTTGCAAAACGCTTTAAATTAAAAGAAGTTTGGGGTGAAACTAAGGTAAATGATAAACTTACTCTGCCAAGTGTTTTAGAAGAAGCTAAAGCTATGGGTTATAGTGAAGATGATACTTTATATGATGTATTATTTGCAAACAAAGAAGCAAAATCTTTCAAAGCAAACGATTCTATTGCAAAAGGATTTGATAATAGTGATGTTAATGGCGATGAAAGAAAAATTATAGGTAGTGATGGTAAAGAATTTGAAGGTTATGGCTTTTTTGTGCAAAAATACCTTTGGGAAGAATACCGCAAATTTGGTTTAGGTCATGGGCATGATTTAGCTGATTTTGATACTTATCATAAAGTAAGAGGTTTAAGATGGCCTGTGGTAAATGGTAAAGAAACACAATGGAGATTTAATACTAAATTTGATTATTATGCTAAAAAAGCAGCTCCAAATTCAGATTTTGCATTTTATGGTGAATTCGCTAAAGAACTGCCAAAAGGAGATTTATTGGCTCCGCAGACTAAAGAAAAATATAGCTTGAAAAACAAAGTGAAAATTTTCTTTAGACCATTTATGAAAGCTCCTGAAAGACCGAGTGAAGAGTATCCATTTTGGTTATGTACTGGTAGGGTTTTAGAGCATTGGCATAGTGGAACTATGACTATGAGAGTTCCTGAGCTTTTCCGTGCAGTACCTGAAGCACTTTGTTATATGAATGAAGATGATGCTAGGGCAATGAAAATTAATCAAGGTGATATCGTATGGGTACAATCACGCCGTGGTAAAGTAAAAGCTAGAGTAGATTTTCGTGGTAGAAATAAACCATCTAAAGGGCTTGTGTATGTGCCTTGGTTTGATGAAAATGTATATATAAACAAAGTTACATTAGATGCAACTTGCCCATTGTCTAATCAAACAGATTTCAAAAAATGTGCCGTAAAAATTACTAAAGCATAAAAATGAAAAATAGAAGAGAATTTTTAGCCTTTACTTTTAAGCTTTTATGTATAGGAAGCGGAAGTGCATTTTTAGCAAGTTTAGCATTTAGCTCAAATCAGGAGTATTTTTTAAGACCTCCTGGGGCAGATGATGAAAAAGAATTTTTATCAAAATGTATACGATGTGGACTTTGTGTAAAAGCTTGTCCTTATGATGTTTTAAAACTAGCAAATTTAGAAAATAGTGCTAAAAATGGCACACCTTTTTTTATAGCAAGAGAAAATCCTTGTAGATTGTGCGAGGATATACCTTGTATAAGAGATTGCCCTACAAATGCGCTAGATCATAAATATTTAGAGCAAAATGATGGAATTTATAAAACAAAAATGGGTATAGCTATAATTGATAGTGCAAGTTGTGTTGCTTATTGGGGAATTCAATGTGATGCTTGTTATAGAGCCTGTCCATTGATAGATAAGGCATTAAAGCTTGAAATAAAACGCAATGAAAGAACTGCAAAGCACGCATTTTTATTACCTGTAGTAGATCATGAAGTATGCGTGGGATGTGGGATTTGTGAGAAAGCCTGTATAACGCAAAAAGCTGCTATTAGAGTTTTACCTAGAGAATTTGTCTTGGGAAAAGCTGGGGATAATTACATCAAAGGTTGGGATGAAAAAGATGAAAAACGCTTGCAAGATGTAAACACAGATAAAAATTTCAATAAAAACAAGGCTAAAGATTATCTTAATGATGGAGAATTGTTATGAAATATCTTATTTTAAGAAGAATAGTGCAATTGTCTATCTTAACTTTTTTTTCTTTTGGTATATTTAATTTTATATTAAAAGGAAATTTAAGCTCTTCAGTTTTATTTTCTTCGGTGCCGCTAAGTGATCCTTTTGCATTTATTCAACTTGTGTTAGCAAGTTTGCAAGTAGATTTAATGGCTTTAAGTGGTGCTTTGATAGTATTTTTATTTTATGCTATTTTTGCTGGAAGAGCGTTTTGTGCTTGGGTTTGTCCTGTAAATATCATTACTGATTTTGCTTATTTTATTAGAAGTAAATTAGGTTTTAATCAAGCAAGGATTTTTAATGTAAATAAAAATTTGCGTTATTATGTTTTGGCTTTTGTTTTGATTTTTTCTTTTCTTTTTTCCTTTCCTGTTTTTGAGGAATTTTCTTATATAGGAATAATCCAAAGAGGAATTATTTTCGGCGGTATTTCTTGGCTTTTTGTAGCTTTGATTGTTTTTTGTATAGATACATTTTTTAGTCCAAGATTTACTTGCTCGCATTTTTGTCCTTTAGGAGCTTTTTGGGCTTTAAGTTCGCATTTTTCATTACTAAAAGTAAGATATAACTTGCAAAAATGCACCAAGTGTTATAAATGCCTTGGAGTATGCCCTGAAAAGCAAGTGCTTTGGATGATGGGTAAAGAAAATCAAGATGTAAAATCAGGTGAGTGTATAAGATGTGGAAAATGTATTGATGTTTGCGGTGATGATGCTTTAGGTTTTAGTATAATAAATTTAAGGAGAGAAAATGAAAAATAAAATCTTTTTATCCTTAGCAGCAGCTGTTTTAATAAGTGCTTGCGGACTTGCTGTTAAAAGTGTTGATTCAAAAGATATAGGTTTAAGAAAAACAAGTTTAGAAAGTGAAAATGTAGAGTTATTGGATGCAAAGTATTCTCAAGCAATGGCTGGAGAATCTGTTTTAATTGAGAGATCATTTGAAAATGCTCCGCCATTAATTCCACATACTTTAGAGGATATGCTTCCAATTACTAAAGATAATAATATTTGTTTAAGCTGTCATGATAAAGCTATAGCTAAAGATGTTGGAGCCACTCCGCTTCCAAGTAGCCATTATTTTGACTTAAGAAAAAACAAATCTACTAAAGATATGATAAGTGATGCAAGGTTTAATTGTACACAATGCCATGTGCCACAAAGCGATGCAAAACCTTTAGTAGGAAATAGTTTTGAAGCTAAATTTAAAAATGAGGAACTAAAGAAAAAATCTAATCTTTTAGAT
This sequence comes from Campylobacter sp. IFREMER_LSEM_CL1097, assembly GCF_025772225.1. Taxonomy (NCBI): domain Bacteria; kingdom Pseudomonadati; phylum Campylobacterota; class Epsilonproteobacteria; order Campylobacterales; family Campylobacteraceae; genus Campylobacter; species Campylobacter sp. IFREMER_LSEM_CL1097. Next base: position 78,339 of record NZ_JAKMRT010000003.1, read on the forward strand.
GTTTTAAATGAAGGCGTAAAATAAAACTATGAAAAAAATATTTTTAATCTTACTAATGAGTGTATATGTATTTAGTTATGAGCTTAAACTTGATTCAAATTTAAATGCCTTAAAACTTGTTGATAGTAGTTTACTTATAGGACTTGATAATGGAGAATTAAATCAGTATTTTATTAAAGACAAAAAAATGCAAAAAATCACTCAACTTGATAAGATTAAAAATTTTTACGAAGAAAATCTTAGCCCTAGAATTTATAGTATTGATTACTTAAATGGGGCTATTTTGATTTTAAGTGAAGGTGATTTTGGTAGTAAAAGGCTTAGTATTTATAAAAATAAACAACTTTATAACTATAAGCTTTTAAGTGATGGAGTAAAAAAAGCTTTGTTTTTAGATGATGATACTATTTTATTAGCCTTGCTAGGTTCTAATATAGAGCTTTTTGATTTAAAAACAAAAAATATTATAAAAAATTTTACTTTCTCTAACTCAAGTTTAAGTGATGTGGTTTTAAATGAGACAAAAACTCAATTAGTAGCAGGTTTTGAAAGTGGTGAAATAATACTTTTTGATGTGAAAAAGTGGCAAAAAATAAAAAGTTATAAAAATCTTCATAAAGATAATATTTATCAACTTGATTTTAAAAATGCAATTATTACAAGTTGTAGCACTGATAGAAAATTAGGCATAGTGCGAAATAATCAAGAAAAAAGCATAGAAAGAGACTTTTTAATATATGCTTGTAGTCTAAATAAAAGTGGTTCTATAGCGGTTTTTGGAGATAATGAAAAAAATATTATAGAGCTTATAGATACTAAAAATTTAAAAACAATAAAAAAATTCCAAAATAAAGATTTTTTGCTAGAATATCTTATATTTTTAAACGAGCATGAATTTATTAGTGCTGGTTATGAAGATAAAATTATATTTTGGAGTATAGATGAATCTTTCTAGTGTATTGATTTTAACTAAAGAGGAAAAATTAGAAAAACTTAAAGAGCAAATTCAACAAACACCATGTTGTAGTGTGGAATTGGCTCAAGAAGAAAAAATTATAGTGGTAATAGAAAGTGAAAATTTAGATGATGAGTTAAAAGCATATAAACAATTAGAACAGCTTGATGGGGTGATAAGTATTAATATGGTATTTTCGTATCAGGATTTGGATGAAGAAAGAGAAAAAATTTTAAAAGCAAATTTTGAGGCAAATACTTTTGATGAAAATTTAAAAAAAGATAATTTAGAATACTATGGTAATGTTTTTAGAAAGTATTGATTATGATTTTTTTAATTCCTTTAATTGTGATTATTTCTTCTATTTTTATCATTGATCACTTTTATTTTTCCAAAGAGAATGAAGTTGTAAAAGAAAAAAAACAAGTAGTGCAAAAAAATACCGATTCTGATAAACAAAGATATCTTGAAAATATATTAAATCAAAAATAATCATGTACACACAAATTTCATATAAAAAATTCTTTTGGATTAATATTTTAGTTGTGATTACTCTTGCTTTAAATTTAAGAGCACCTATAACTTCCATAGGTCCTATGATAGAACATATTCAAGAATATTACAATATCAATTCTACTTTAGCAGGTATGCTAACAAGCTTACCTTTAATAGCTTTTGGTCTTATATCGTTTTTTGTAGCGTATTTTTCACAAATTAAAGCTTTGTTTTTTGCCTTAATTTTGATTGTCTTTGGAGAAGTTATTAGAAGTTATGGAGGAACTATAGGTTTATTTTCTGGGGTTTTTTTGATAGGAGCAGGCATTGCAATAGCTAATGTTTTATTACCTTCTTTTGTAAAAGAAAAATTTTCTAAAAATACTTATAAGATAATGGGTTTATATGGATCAATTATAGGCTTATCTTCAATTGCTGGCGTGGCCTTATCGCTTCCTTTGCTTAAATTTTTTGATGTACCTCAAGCTATGTTTTTTTGGGCTATATTGGCTTTAATTGCTTTGATTTTTTATTTTCCACATTTGAAAAATAAAAGATTATTACGCCCTAAAAAGAAAAATATTAATAAAGTGAATATCTTTTTAAACTTAACAGCCTGGAAAGTTACTATTGTAATGGGATTACAAAGTTTTTTATCTTATAGTCTTTTTGCATGGCTTAGTGTGATGATTAGTGAAAAGGGCTTTGGAATTGACTTTGGTTCTAATGTTTTATTATTATCTCAAATCATAGGAATGCCTGTGGCATTTTTACTACCTATCATTTTAGGAAAGCTTAGATCTCGTGCTAAAAGTTTTGCTATAGTGATGTTAGGGTTTTTGTATTTTTTAAGTTTTATGATGATTTTTCTTTTTAAAGTAAAAGCGATTTTGTTTTTAGCGGCTATTTTTTTAGGTTTTGCTTCTAGTGGAGTTTTTACAATTTCGCTATTATTTATTGCTATCAAAAGCTCAAATTCTATCATAGCGGCTAAACTTTCTGCTATGTCACAAGGTATAGGGTATTTAATAGCTGCTCAATCACCTTGGATTATAGGCATGCTTCATGATAATTTTAGAAATTTCACTTCAGGCTTTATTATGCTTATTATAGTAGCTATAATACTTAACATTTTTGTATTTTTGGCATATAAGGCTCCTGTGATTAAGTGAAAATTAAAAATAAATTAAAGCCTTTTTTGTTAGAATTTTAGGATTTTATTTTTGTGAGTTAATAATGCGATATACAGTAACAGAGGCTTCTATTTATGAAGCGCAAGGCTTAAAAGATGAGGCTTTGGAGATTTATAAAAATATATTAAAACAAGATCCGCAAAATAAAAATGCCATTGATGCTATAAGGCGTTTGAGTGGCTTGCGTTCTAATCATGAAGATTTAAATTATGATATGCTTGATTTTTTTGTCAATATGAAAAGTGAAGAAGAAATTAATGAATTTAAAAGGTGGTTGATAAAACTATGAATATAGAAGATTTAGCAAAAATGGCTATTAGTGAAGTTAATTCGCAATTAGATAATAAAAAAAATAAAAACGATGAATTTGCCCCTATGGTAGAAGAAATTACTCAAGAAAAAAATGTTAATACTCAAGAGAAAAAAATCAAAGAAGAAATTAGTAAGGTTGCACAAGAGCTAATCCAAGAACTAGATGATTTAGAAGTAAAAGTAAAAGATGATAAACAAAATGTCGTTATCAAGGTTGAAGCTTTAGAAGAAAAAGAAGAAAGTATTATAAACAATGAAGAATTTTTCTTAAAAAATCTTAGAGAGCGTATCTTGGTTTTATTTGAAGGATTAAAAAATACCAAAGATGAGCATATGGAAAAAAGATTAGATATGACCATTACTTTTTTAGAGTTTTTGCTTGCAAAGATTGAAGATAGACTTAAAAAATGACCAAGATTTTTTAAGAATTAAAAATATACTTAAGCCTTACACACAAAGGGTTTATTTAGTAGGTGGTTGTGTAAGGAATTCTTTTTTAGATTTATCTAGCGATGATTATGATATAGAAATTTATGATATTGAGCCTAAGCTTTTTGATGAGCTTATGCAAAAACTTGGCGCAAATGGAGTGGGAAAAAGTTTTTTTGTATATAAATACAAAAAATTTGATTTAGCTCTAGCGCGTTATGAAAATAAAATTTCTATAGGTCATAGAGGTTTTGAGGTTAAAGTTTGCAATGATGAGCAAGAAGGTGCTAAAAGAAGGGATTTTACCATTAATGCATTGATGGTAAATATTTTTGATTTTGAATTTTTAGATTTTTTTAATGGTTTGCAAGATTTACAAGAAAAAACTATAAGACATATTGATGATAAAAGTTTTATTGAAGATAGTTTAAGAGTGTTTCGTGGAATTTCTTTTGCGTGTAGGTTTGATTTAACAATTGCAAAAGAAAGTTTAAAATTAATGCAAACTATGGATATAAGTGATTTATCTAAAGAGCGTATTAATAATGAACTTTATAAAATTTTTAAAACTTCAAGACTGAATAAAGCTTATGAGTATTTTAAAATTTTAAATTTAGAAGAAAAAATCTTTTTTTATCAAAGTTGTAATAAAGAATTTGAGAGACTTTTAGAGTATAGCCAAAAGTTAATTTGTGATGAGGCTTTGTTTTTGTATTTGTATTTGAATTTTTTTCATATAAGTAAAGAGGAATTTTTTAAAAAAACAAAATTAAAAAAAGAGCTTTTAAAAAAATGCGAACAAGAATTTATTTTAGGTAAAATTGATGATTTTAATTTAGCTAAAATTGCTTTAAAAATACCACTTTGCAAATGGCTTGGGCTTTGGAATAATGAGCGTATAACACAAGCAAAAAAAATAAATTTATACTATCATGCTTTTGAAAGTAAAATTAGCGCCAATGACTTACTAAAGGAAGGATTTAGCGGGAAAGAACTTGGAATTGAACTTGAAAAAAGAAAATTACAAGAATTAAAAAACTATATAAAGGAGTAAAAATGAATGAGTATATTTTAAAAATTTCATGCAGCGATGAAAAAGGATTGATTTATAGAATTTCAGATGTTATTTTTAAATATAGAATCAATATTATAAAAAATGATGAATTTGTTGGAGAAAATCGTTTTTTCTTTAGGGCGCATTTAGAAGGTGAGCTTGATATAAAAGCTTTTAAAGGAACGCTTGAAGCTATGCTTCCTGATAATGCACAAATTGAAATTACTTCAAAAAGAAAAAAAGATATTATTGTTTTAGCTACTAAAGAAACTCATTGTTTAGGTGAGTTACTTATCCGTCAATTTAGTGGAGAATTTAATGCAAATATTAAGGCAGTTATTGCAAATTATGATGTATTAAAACCTTTAGTGGATAAATTTAACATACCTTTTCATACTATTTTAGCACAGGATTTAAGCAGACAAGAGCATGAAAAAAAACTACTAGAGTGTTTAAAACAATATGAGTTTGATTATATTGTTTTAGCAAAATATATGAGAATATTATCTCCATCTTTTGTAGAGAATTTTGAGGGGAAGATTATTAATATCCACCATTCTTTTTTACCTGCATTTATAGGAGCTAATCCTTATAAGCAAGCTTATGAAAGAGGGGTAAAGATTATAGGTGCAACAGCACATTTTGTAAATAATAACTTAGATGAGGGGCCAATTATTACCCAAGATGTTATACCGGTTACTCATGAATATTCTTGGCAAGCTATGCAACAAGCAGGGCGTAATGTAGAAAAAAATGTTTTTTCTAAGGCCTTGGATTTAGTGTTTGATGATAGGATTTTTATATATGATAATAAAACAATAGTATTTTAATCTTGATGCTAAAAAGCATCAAGATTAGCATGAATAGCAAGTTTTAAACTCATATGCAGTTGGTCTAGCTTCTACAGGCCATACTTGGGTTTCAAATTTCATATGTTGATAATCATCAATAAATACATCACTCATAACAGGCTTTAAGAAGGCATTTTTTCTAATGAGTGCTTCCAAAGATCCTCTTAAAGTGTGAGGTAATTGCTCTATACCTTTTTCTCTAATCTCATCTAGGGTTAGTGCAAATAAATTTTCATCCATAGGACCTACCGGTATGGTTTTATTTTTAATACCATCAAGTCCTGCCATAAGCAAGCTTGTAAAAGCTAGGTAAGGATTGGAAGTGCTATCAGGAAATCTTATTTCAACTCTTGCGCTTTTTTCATTAATACCATAAGGCACGCGACAACTTGCAGAGCGATTTTGGCAAGAATAAGTTAGTATGCAAGGTGCTTCAAAACCTGGAACTATTCTTTTATAAGAATTTGAACTAGGATTGGTAAATGCAGCAACACTTCTTGCATTAGCTAAAATTCCACCGATGTAATTAATCGCATATTCACTTAATTTTCCATATCCTTCTTTATCATAAAATAAATTTACTCCATCTTTCCAAAGGCTCATATGCACATGCATACCACTTCCATTATCTCCATAGAGTGGTTTTGGCATAAAGGTTACTGTTTTTCCATTTAAATGCGCTACCATTTTAACTACATATTTATAAATTTGTACATTATCAGCAGCTTCAACTAAATTCCCAAATTCTACACCAATCTCAGCTTGTCCTTGTGCTACTTCATGATGATGTACGAAAGTTTTTAAACCAACTCTTTCTAAAACTTGTACCATTTCAGCTCTAATATCCACACTAGAATCAATAGGACTTACAGGAAAATATCCACCTTTATTTCTTGGGCGATGTCCACTATTGTAACTATCTGTAAAATCTTTATTATCATTCCATTCACCTTCTTCAGTATCTACTTCATATTTTGCACAGTGAGAAGAATCAACTATTTTTACATTATCAAAAATAAAAAATTCATTTTCAGGACCAAAATAAGCAGTATCAGCGATATTGCTTGTGCTTAAGTGTTGCATTGCTTTTTTAGCAATACTTCTTGGACATTTTTCATACATTTGATCTTTGTAAATATCATATACATCGCAAATTACTATGATAGTAGGATCAGCTGTAAAAGGATCTAAAAACGCACTTTCCACATCAGGTTTTAAAATCATATCTGATTTTTCTATAGGCTGCCAACCATGCAAAGAGCTTGCGTCAAAAGGAATTCCGTTTTCAAAGGTTTTATCATCAATTGCTTTTATATTATAAGTGATGTGATGCCAAGTGCCTATCATATCAGTAAATCTAAAATCAACAAATAAAACTTCATGTTTTTGACAATAACTAAAAAACTCATCAATGCTATTTACAAATTTACCCATTTTTTCTCCTTTTTATTTTTTGGGTTTTTTAATTTATTTTATAGATTGTAGTATATTTTTTTTAAATTAAGTTTAAATTAATATTTTTTTTATAATCAAATTAAAAAAAAGATTATTTTGTGTAAAAAAATAATTAATTGGTAAAATTAATGTTGATTTATATTTTTTTGTAATATAATCTCGCATTAGTTTTTTTATTAAAAAAGGTGTAACAATGACTCAAGAAGAATTAGATGCTTTAATGAATGGCACTGAAGACTTAGATCTTGATTCTGTAGAAGAAACAGAAGAAAAACCAGATACAGATTATGAAGATGAGGAAAAAAATAAGCAAATTGTTAATGATATGATTAATGGTGATTATAAAGCAAGAGCGGATATGGCTTGGCCACCACCACCACCTAGTAAAGAACATAAAGTTGTACATCAACTTGATGATGTTACAAGAGATAGTGAAATAAAAGCCACAGAGATGATGGAAAAATTAGAAGCTATTAACGATTTTTTTGCAAATTCTGAGAGTGATCTTTGTGTAATCAGTGATGCTTTAAATAAAAATATAGAAATTTTTGAAAAATTAAATGCAAAATTTCCTAATGTGGTAAGCTTTAAAGAAGCTATTGAGATAAATAACAATGCTAAAAATATCATAGATGAGATTACAGGTTGTTTGCAAACTGGGCAAGATGAAGTTATGATGGCAATGGATGCTATGCAATATCAAGATATTCATCGTCAAAAAATTGAGCGTGTTATTAATGTTATGAGAGCTTTAAGTAGATATATGAGTAGTTTGTTTGAAGGTAAAATTGATGATGAAAAACGCGTGGGATCTGCTGTGCATATCGAAGGAGATACAACTGCAGATGTTGTAAGTAATGATGATATTGAGGCATTAATCGCAAGTTTAGGAAAAAAATGATTATTCCTGAAATAGTAGCTCCTGCAGGTAATTTTACAAAATTAAAAATAGCTTTAGCTTATGGAGCTGATGCTGTTTATGCAGGAGTGAGTAATTTTTCATTAAGAGCAAGAACTGCTAGAGATTTTAATTATGAAACTTTTAAAGAAGCTATTGATTATACGCATGCAAAAGGAAAAAAAATTTATGTAACGATTAATGGATTTCATTTTAGTTCGCAAATTGAAGGTTTGAAAAGGCATATTTTAAAACTAAAAGAAATGAAACCTGATGCTTTTATAGTAGCTTCTGTAGGTGCTATGCGTTTGGTTAAAGAGCTTGCACCTGAAATCAATCTTCATGTATCAACCCAAGCTAATATTTTAAATTACTTAGACGCTCAAGTTTATAAAGATATGGGAGCTAAGCGTGTTGTTATAGCAAGGGAACTTGGTTTAAAAGATGCAAAAGATTTGAAAAATAATTGTGACGTAGAGCTTGAAAGTTTTGTCCATGGTTCTATGTGTTTTGCGTATTCTGGCAGATGTTTGATAAGCTCAGTGCAAAGTGGACGCATGAGTAATCGTGGATCATGTGCAAATGATTGTAGATTTAACTATGAACTTTATGCAAAGAACCCAGAAACTAATACACTTTTTAGACTTGAAGAAGATGAGAATGGCACGCATGTGTTTAATTCTAAAGATTTAAATTTAAGCTCGTATATTCAAAAAATTATGCAAGAAGATTGCATTCATGCTTTTAAAATAGAAGGAAGAACGAAAAGTGAGTATTATGTAGCTTTGACTACAAGAACTTATAAAATGGCAGTGCAAGATGTGTTGCAAAATACTTTTGATGCGGCTAAGTATGAAAAAGAAATTCATACTTTAAAACACAGAGGTTTTACAGATGGATATTTAGTTTCAAGAGCTTATGAAAAAACCGATTCAATAAATCATAATACAAGTATAGAAGAAGGAACCCATCAAGTGCATGCTATTAGCGAAGATGGTGAATTTTTTAAATGTAAGGGTAGGATAGAATTAAACAAAGAATATGAAATTCTAGCTCCGGTTGATTCTAATATAGAATTAGGGGAAAATAAACTAGGTTTAGTATATGAAAATGAAGGAAAAAAATTCATAGTGTTTAAACAATTATTAGCAAAAAACAATAAAGAATTTAGTGAAATTCATAGTGGTAATGAAAATGAAATTACTTTACCATTTAAACTTCCAGAATTTAGCTTTTTAAGAAGGAGTGTTGAATGAAATTTGTTTCCATATTGATGGGAAGTAAGAGTGATTATGATATAGTAAAAGAAGCTTTAGGAATTTTGGAAAAATTTGATGTAAAATATGAAGTCTTGATCACTTCAGCTCATAGAAGTCCTCAAAGAACCCAAGAATACATCAAAAATGCTGAAGAAAAAGGTGCAAAAGTATTTATTGCTGCAGCGGGTATGGCAGCTCATTTAGCAGGAGCTGTTGCAGCACATACAACAAAACCTGTTTTAGGTATACCTATGCCAGGAAGTAATTTAGCTAGTATGGATTCTTTATTTTCTACTGTGCAAATGCCAAGTGGAATTCCTGTAGCAACTGTGGCTATAGGTAAAGCAGGGGCTATTAATGCAGCTTATTTGGCAGTGCAAATTTTAGCAATAGAAGATGAGTCTTTAGCGCAAAAATTATTAGAAGATAGACAAAAACAACAAGAAAAATTAATCCAAGATTCTAATACAATTGAAGTTTTTCTTTAAGGAGCGTATATGCAAACTTACTTGGAATTAAAAGAATTTTGTCAGTTAGTTCATTTATCCGAAGATGTTGTAAAAGGAATGATGGCAAATGGTGCTTTAAATTTCAAAGAAGAAGAAGGTAAAATTTATATAGAAGCTAATCAAGGTACTTTTAGCGTAGTTCCTTCAAGTTCAAAGCAACCTGCTATGGTAAATTCTATGACCTTGGCAGGAGAAAGTTTTGTAGAAAAAACTATAGGGACTATTTTAAATTTACATGAAAAAGTTCTTGATGCTAAGGATGAAACCTTAGAAGCTTTAAAGGGTGAAAATAAATTTTTAAAAGATGCTCTTTATTCTATGCAAGAGCTTTATGATGAGGATAGAAAAACTATAGAAAATCTTAACGAGCAACTTAAATATGCGCGTAATGAAGTTGAATTTCTAAAAAGAAAATATAAAATGATGTGGAATAAAACAGTGGAATTATATGCAAATTCGCCTGAGAAGTCTGAAGAATTAAAGGAAGAAAAATGACTTTTTCTCAAATGATTTTAAATTTACAAGAATTTTGGCAAAAGCAAGGTTGTGCTATTATGCAACCTTATGATTTTCCAGCAGGTGCAGGGACATTTCACCCGGCAACTTTTTTAAGAAGTTTAGGTAAAAAACCTTGGGCGGCTGCTTATGTAGCACCAAGTAGAAGACCAACTGATGGAAGATATGGTGAAAATCCTAATAGGTTGGGTGCTTATTATCAATTTCAAGTTTTAATTAAACCAAGTCCTGATAATATCCAAGAATTATATTTAAAAAGTTTAGAAAATTTAGGCTTTGATTTGAAATCACATGATATTCGTTTTGTTGAAGATAATTGGGAAAGTCCAAGTTTAGGTGCTTGGGGTTTGGGCTGGGAAGTTTGGCTTGATGGTATGGAAGTTACACAATTTACTTATTTTCAACAAGTTGGTGGTATAAGCGTAGATTTAGTTAGTGCTGAAATTACTTATGGCTTGGAAAGACTTGCAATGTATTTACAAGATGTAGATAATGTATATGACATAGTTTGGAATGAATTTAACGGCGAAAAAATTACCTATAAAGATGTTCATAAGCAAGGTGAGTTTGAATTTAGTAAATATAATTTTGAAGTAAGTGATGTAAAAACTTTAAATGTACAATTTGAAAATGCTTACAATGAGTGTAAAAATGCATTAGATGCAAAACTTGCTTTACCGGCATATGATTATTGTATGTTAGCAGCACATACTTTTAACTTGCTTGATGCAAGAGGAGCTATTTCAGTAACTCAAAGACAAGATTTTATGCTTAAAATTAGAGAATTATCTAAAAATTGTGCTTTAGTATATAAAGAAAGTTTAGATGAAAATTAAAGAAATTTATGATTATTTAGATACTATTAGTCCATTTAATACGCAAAGTTCATGGGACAATAGTGGTTTATTGCTTGGAAATTTCGATCAAGACATAAATAAGATTTATCTTGCGCTTGATGTAGATATGCATTTAATTGAAAATGCAAGCGAAAATTCACTTTTTATAGTTCATCATCCTTTAATTTTTAAAGGTTTGAAGAATTTAAGTGGAGTGCTTTATCCGCAAAATCTTCTTACAAAAATGATACAAAAAAATATAGCCTTGATCGCTATGCATACAAATTTTGATTTAAGTCATTTAAATACTTATTTTACTAGCGAAATTTTGGGTTTTAAGATCAAAGAACAAAATGAATTTTTGATCTATAGTGATGTAGATTTTCAATTAGATACATTAGTTGATCATGTTAAAAAGTGTTTAAAGCTTAATCATATTAGGGTTGTTAATGCTCATCAAGAAAAAATAAAAACTTTAGCAATATGTACAGGCAGTGGTGGAGATTTGATTTCTAGTGTAAAAGCAGATTGTTTTTTAAGTGGGGATTTTAAGTATCATCAGGCCTTAGAAAGTTATCATAATAAACTCAATTTGATTGATATAGGTCACTATGAAAGTGAGTCATACTTTGGTGAAATTTTAGCAAAAGATTTGCAAAAATTTCATTTAGAAGTTATAATATCAGTTTCAAAAAATCCATTTCAATATTTTTAAGGAAAAAATCAATGAATAAATATTTAGAACAACTTATAGCTTTATCGCAAATTGATAAAGAGTTAGATGGTTTTGCAAATAAAGTAGAAGAAGCTACAAAGGATTTAAAAGAAAAGCGTAATTTGCTTGATAAAACTGAAGAAGAAATTGCAGGTTTTGAAAAAGATATTAAAGATATAGAAAATCAAAAAATACAAAACAATAACCATATTGCAGAATTTGGTGTGAAAATTAAAGAAATAGCCAAAAAAAGTGCTGCAGTGAAAACTGAAAAAGAAGCAAATGCTTTAAAAATCGAAGAAGATATAGCTAAAGAGCAACTTGATGCAGCAAATGAAGAGATAGAAAGATTAGATAAAATTTTAGAAAACAAAGAAAAATTTATACAAGAATTGCAAACTAAGAGAACTGAACTTGAAAATGAAGTGGATCAAATAGATGCTCAAACAAAAGTTGTATTAGTTGATATTGAAAAAGAAAGATTAGAGATTTATGATAAAAAAGTAAAGCTGGTTGGCGAAATAAATCAAAAAGTTTTAACTTTTTATGAGAAAATTAGAAAATGGGCGGGAAATAGTGCTGTAGTTCCTGTGAAAAAACATGCTTGTTATGGCTGTTTTATGAGAATTTATGATAAAACTTATTTAGCAGTTTTAAAAGGTGATGAAATCGTAACTTGTCCGCATTGCGGAAGAATTTTATATAAAGAAAAAGAAGAAAATCAAAATTGATTTTTTTTTATTACATTTTTGCTGTGATTATATATGTAATCGCAGTTCCTTTTTTGTTGATTTTAAGTTTTTGTAAAGAAAAATATAAAGTATCTCTAAAATCTAGATTTTTTCTTTACAAAAACTTAAAACAAGAACAAGGAGATATATATTTTCATGCTTGCTCCTTTGGGGAGATTAAAAGCATTGTTCCCTTAATAAAACTTTTTCCAACTTGTAAAATTTCAACTATCACGCAAACTGGATTTAATGAAGCTTTAAGACATTCTAAAAAAGTAAATTTTTTACCATTTGAAATTTTTATACCATTTTGGATGAAACCTTGCAAAGTTTTGATTATTTTTGAAGCAGAGCTTTGGCTTATGCTTGTATTGATGGCTAAATTTTATAATGCAAAAGTTATTTTATTAAATGCTAGGATTAGCGATAGATCTTTAAAAAACTACAAGCGTTTTAGCTTTTTTTATCGTTTAATTTTTAAATATATTGATGTTGTGTTTGCACAAAGTCAAAAAGACAAAGAAAGATTAGAATGCTTGGGTGCTAAAAATGTTGCAGCATATAAAAATATCAAAGCATATATAAAACAAGAACAAGTGAAAAATTATTCAAAACCTAAGGCTAGGGTTATTATATTTGCTAGTACGCATGAAAATGAAGAACTATTATTGCTTAATGAGATTAAACTAGAAGAAAATGATAGATTAATTATCGCTCCAAGACATCCGGAGCGTTTTGGCGAGGTTGAGGGGATTTTAAAAGATTTTTGCCAAAAAAATCATTATAATATGCAAAAATTTTCAGACTTTACTTTAAGTGAAAATGATTTTGCAAATTTTTTTAAGACCAAGTGTTTATTACTAGATACTTTGGGTGAGCTAGAAAGTTTTTATAAGATTAGTGATGTGGTTTTTTTATGCGGCTCTTTTGTAAATAATATAGGTGGGCATAATCCTATAGAAGCGGCTAGATGGAATAATGTTATTATCTCGGGGAAATATTATTTTAATCAAGAAAGTTTATATCAAGAAGTTGATGATTTGTATATTTGTGAGAGTGTAAAAGATATAAATGATTTTTTAAAGCAAAAATTATCACAAGCACGAGTCAAAGAGCAAAATGATTTAAATGAAGTTATATTAAGTATAAAAGAAGGTTTAGATGCAAGAAAAAGCTTATAAATTGCTTGCAATGCAAGAAAAAATTTCCAATAATGCAGCAAAAGATTTGATTGATAAAGGTTGTGTTTTTGCTATGGGAAAAAAGGTTGTTATAGCTAGAGCTTTGATGAGCTCAAAAACAAGATTTGTCGTGCAAAAAATAAAAAAAGCAAAAATACTTTTTGAAGATGATAAAATCATAGCTTTAAATAAGCCTTATGGGGAAATTAGCGAGAATTTAGAAGGTGTTTATAATGCTAAATTAATTAACAGGCTTGATAAAGAAACAAGTGGAGTTTTGCTTTTAAGCAAAGATGAGGAATTTAGACTAAAATGCATTCAAGAGTATAAAAAACAAAATGTTTATAAAAGCTATTTAGCTATTGTCGATGGAGTAATTGCTGAAGAACTTGAAATTTGTGAAAAAATAACTACTATAAAAAATAAATCCGGAGCTTTTAGTAAAATCGATAAATTTGGCTTAGAAGCTCATACTCAGGTTGTACCTTTAATGGTAAATACAAAAAAAACTTTAATAAAAGCAGTCATTAAAACAGGTAGAACACATCAAATCAGAGTGCATTTAAATCATATAAAACATGGTATTATTGGCGATGAAAAATATGCAAAAAATAGCTCTTCTAGAATGTATTTGCATTCTTATGAAACGCATATTTTTGATTATCAATTTAAAGCTTTACTTGATGAGAGTTTTAATGCTTATGGTTTTGAAATAAAAAATTTAAATTTTTAAAGGCGTTTAAAGCTAAAAGGGTTTATAATTTAGCTTTTTAAAATTTTAATAAAGGGAAAATAAAGTGTTTGAAATAGTTAGTGAGTCATTTAAATCCGCGGTTAATAAACTTCGTTTTGTTGATGATGAAAAAGCTTTAAAAAATGCTCTTGACACTTTAAAAAAAGCCCTTTTAAAAGCAGATGTACATCATAAAGTTACGAAAGAATTACTCACTTTAGTAGAAAATGATGTAAAAACTAATGGCATAGGCCAAAAGCAATTTTTAGACTCAATTAAGAAAAATTTAGAAGAAATTCTTAGTGTTAAAGGTAAAAATCAAGGTTTTGTATTTGCTAGTAAGCCACCTACGGTTGTTTTGATGTGCGGTTTGCAAGGTGGTGGTAAAACTACTACTACGGTAAAAATTGCTAATTACTTAAAACTAAGAAATAAAAAAGTATTAATTGCTGCATGTGATTTGCAAAGATTAGCTGCGGTAGAGCAATTAAGACAACTCACTCAAGCTAATGAGCTTGATTTATTTTTCATAGAAAATGAAAACAATCCTTTAAATGTAGCTAAACAAGCTTTAGAAAAAGCAAAAAATTCTATGTATGATGTTTTGCTTGTAGATACTGCCGGCCGTCTGGCAATTGATATAGCTTTGATGAATGAGCTTAAAGAAGTAAAAGCTATTTTAAATCCTGATGAAGTATTTTATGTAGCTGATGCTATGAGTGGTCAAGATGGAGTTAAAACAGCAAGTAGCTTTAATGAAGCTTTAGAAATCACTGGGGTTATTTTAAGTAAATTTGATGCAGATACTAAAGGTGGTGTTGCGCTAGGTATAGCTAAACAAATTGGTGTGCCTTTAAGATTTATTGGTGTTGGTGAGAAAGTAGCTGATTTAGAAGTATTTATCCCTGATAGGATTGTTAATCGTATCATGGGTGAAGGTGATTTGGCGACTTTGGCTGAAAAAACTGCCGCTATTATAGATGAAAAAGAAGCAAAAAAACTTAATAAAAAAATCAAAAAAGGTGAATTTAATTTCAATGACTTTTTAAATCAAATGGAAAGTGTTAAAAAACTTGGTAGTATGAAATCAATCATTGGTATGATACCTGGTTTATCATCTATGGCAGCAAATATTAAAGATATTGATTTGGATAATTCTAAAGAAATTATTCATATTAAAGCAATGATTTCATCAATGACGCCAAAAGAAAGAGAAAATCCTGATTTGTTAAACAACGCAAGAAAGCGTCGTATTGCAGAGGGTGCTGGTTTATCTCAAATGGAAGTAAATCGCTTTTTAAAACAATTTAGTAATGCGGCTAAGTTGGCAAAGAAATTTTCAAACAAAAAAGGAATGGAAAATTTTATGAATATGTTGCAGCAAGCTAAAAGACCGCAATAATTAAAGCTTTTTTATGGATATATGAGTTAAAATATCTATAACAAAATTTTAATTTTTTTAGGAGTATTAAAATGACAGTAATCAGACTTACAAAAATGGGACGCAAAAAAAGACCATTTTATCGTATAGTTGTAACTGATAGTAGAAAAAGACGCGATGGTAGTTGGATAGAAAGCATTGGATATTATAATCCTATGGTTGAACCTGAAGTAGTAAAATTTGATGCTGAGCGTTTAGCTTATTGGAAGAGCGTAGGTGCTAAATTAAGCGATAGAGTAGCAGCTATTACAAGCAAGTAAAAATGGTTGAAAATTTTTTAAGAGAATACGCAAAATTAATTGTTGATTTTCCTGAAAAAGTTGATATACAAAAACAAAATTTAGAAAACAATTTTGCTGAAATTATCATTTATGTTGATCCAACTGACACTGGTAAGTTGATCGGAAAAAATGGGAAATTAATCAACGCAATAAAAACAGTTATTATGGCTTATAAAGTTAAAGATGCAACTTCATATCGTATAACGGTAAAAGCTATTGAAGAATGATTTGGTCCAAGTTGCTAAACTTGGGAAAAGTGTTGGTTTGAAAGGTTATGTAAAATTACATAATTTAAGTGATTTTTATGAGCAGTTTAAAGCAGGTGCTAAATTTTTTGATGGTAATCAAAAAATTTACACCATAAAAGCTTTCGATAAAACAAGATCTTTGGTTTTATTTGAAGATTTTGAGAATTTAGAATCTGCAAAAAAACTAACTAATATTACACTATTTCAAAGCATAAAAACTACAAAAGAAACTTGTAAGTTAAAAAAAGATGAGTATTTTTATTTTGATATTATAGGCTGTGAAATTTTTGAAAATGAACAAAAATTAGGTATAGTTGAAGATATTTTAGAAAATGGAGCTGGATTTTTATTCTGTATAAAATGCGATGAAAAACTACAGACAAAGGTTAAAAACTTTTATATTCCTTATGTTGATAAATATATTCAAAAAGTTGATATAGAAAATAAAAAAATATTCACACAATCTGCTTTAGATATTTTAGAAAATTCATGAAATATACTTTTGTAAGTTTATTCCCAGAGCTTATTGAGCCTTATTTTAAAACTTCTATTTTGGCAAGGGCAAAAGAAAAAGGAATTTTAGAATTTGATTTTGTTAATCCTAGAAATTTTACTACAAATAAACATCTAAAAGTAGATGATTATAAAATAGGCGGTGGTGCGGGACTTTTATTACAAGCTCAGCCTTTATATGATTGTTTAACGCATATTAAAAGCCAAAATAAAAATACGCATTTTATTTTTCTTTTACCATGTGCTAAAACTTTTAAGCAAATAGATGCTAAAAGATTAAGCGTCAAAGAGCATATTTGTTTTGTATGTAGTAGATATGAGGGTTTAGATGAGCGTATTGTGGAAGAATTTGCTAATGAAGTGTTTTCTATAGGAGATTTTATACTTACAGGTGGAGAGTTAGCATCTTTGGTGATGTGTGATGCTATTAGTAGAAATATTCAAGATGTTCTTGGAAATAGTGAAAGTTTAAGTGAAGAAAGTTTTGAAAATGATTTATTAGAAGCACCATCATTTTCTAAGCCATTTGTTTTTGAAAAGGAAAATAAAAAATTTTATGTTCCTTCAGAGTTTTTAAAGGGAAATCACGCTAAAATTACAGCTTTAAAAACTACTTTGGCGTCTTGCAAAACGAAATATTTTCGTCCTGATTTGTATCAAAAGCATGAACGCAAATTTTAAGGAATATCGTTATGAAAAATAAATACATTGAGCAATTTGAGCAAAAACAAATTGAAGGTAAAAATGTTCCAGAATTTCGTGCTGGAGATACTTTAAGACTTGCTATTCGCATTAAAGAAGGCGATAAAACAAGAATTCAAAATTTTGAAGGTATTTGTATAGCGCGTAGAGGAAATGGTGTAGATGAAACTTTCATTGTGCGTAAAATAGGCGCTAATAATGTAGGTGTTGAAAGAATTTTCCCTATTTATAGTGAAAGTTTAGAAAGTATTACAGTATTAAGAAGAGGTCGTGTACGCCGTGCTAGATTATTCTATTTAAGAGATAGAAGAGGTAAGGCTGCTCGTATTAAAGAACTTAAAAAATAAAATGAAATTTAGAACTCAAATGCATGAAGTAATTTCTTGGGAACAAGAAATTGAAAATGGCATAAATATATCTAAAAAAATAGAAAATGCTTATGCTAAGGAAATATGCATAAATATGTCAAAGGATAGCTTTATGAAAGATCATAAAGCACCTTTTGATATTACTATACAAGTATTAAAAGGCTCTATTGATTTTGGAGTTTTAAATCAGCAAATTCTACTTAAATCTTTAGATAGCATTAGTTTAAAAGCTAATGAAATTCATAATCTTTTAGCACTAGAAGATTCTATAGTGCGTTTAACTCTATATAAACAAGATAGCCTTGAACGCGTTGAGAGTGTTTTGAAATCTTAATTTAAGTCTCATTTTGTATAATTTTAGCTTACTTAAAATTAGGAAGTTAAGCTATGAAATGGACTAAAGATTCTTGGAAAAATTATAAAATTCAGCAACAGCCGCAATATCCTGATGAAAATGAATTACAAGATGTTGTTAAAAAATTAGAAAAATTACCACCACTTGTTTTTGCAGGTGAGGTAGATAAGTTAAAAAAATCCCTTGCTAAGGTTGTAAATTCTCAAGCATTTTTACTCCAAGGAGGAGATTGTGCAGAGAGTTTTGTAAATTTTGGTGCTGATAATATAAGAGATATGTTTAAAGTTATGCTTCAAATGGCCATAGTACTTACTTTTGCAGGATCTTGCCCTATTGTTAAAGTAGGGCGTGTTGCAGGACAATTTGCAAAGCCAAGAAGTAGTGATTTTGAAGAAGTAGATGGAGTAACACTTCCAAGTTATCGTGGGGATATTATTAATGGTTTTGAATTTAATGAAAAATCAAGAATAGCCGATCCTAAAAGAATGCTAGAAGCGTATTATCAAAGTGCTACAACTTTAAATTTATTAAGAGCTTTTTCAAGAGGTGGTTTAGCAGATTTAAGAGTAGTGCATAAGTGGAATTTGGGTTTTTTAAAAAAAGCAGAGCTTGGGAAAAAATATAATGAACTTAGTGAAAAAATCACTCAAGCTTTAGCTTTTATGCAAGCTTGTGGTATCACTGATACCCCAAATCTTTCTCAAACAGTCTTTTATACTTCTCATGAAGCCTTGCTTTTGCCTTATGAAGAAGCTTTAACTAGAGTAGATAGTTTAAGCGGGGAAATTTATGATTGTTCAGCACATATGCTTTGGATAGGTGAGCGTACTAGAAAAGCAGATGAAGCACATGTGCATTTTTTAAGTGGAGTAAAAAATCCACTCGGTGTTAAGCTTAGCGCTAATTATGATTTAGGTGAGATAAAAAAGCTAGTAAGTATTTTAAATCCACATAATGAAGCAGGAAGATTAAATTTCATCATCCGTATGGGATGTGATAAGATAGAAAATGCCTTGCCAAAATTATTTAAAGAGTTAAAACAAGAAGGGTTTAATATACTTTATAGCATAGATCCTATGCATGCAAATACGGTTAAATCAGGTAATTTTAAAACAAGAGAATTTGATAAAATTATTCAAGAAGTGCGTGCGTTTTTTGAGATAGCTATGAGTGAAGGAGTGTATCCTGGTGGGGTACATTTGGAAATGACAGGGCAAAATGTAACAGAATGTGTAGGAGGCTCTTTAAATATCACTCAAGAAGAACTTTCTAAACGCTATGAAACACAATGTGATCCAAGATTAAATGCTGACCAAGCTTTAGAATTAGCATTTATCATAGCAGACTTAGTTAAAAAGGCAAGAAAATGTTAAAATTTTATGGTATTAAAAATTGTAATAGTGTTAAAAAGGCCATGGATTATTTAAATTCTAAGCAAATTGAATTTGAATTTTTAGATATTAAAAAGCTAGATGAAGAAACTTTAAATTTTTGGTTTAGCAAAAGGAGTGTTTTAGAGCTTGTAAATACAGCGGGTATGAGTGCTAGAAAATTAGGGTTAAATAAAGAAAAACTTCAAAATTTAAACCAAGATGAAATTAAAGTGATGATTTTGCAAAATCCAACGCTTATAAAACGCCCATTAATTGTAAAAGATGATGAAGTTTTTATAGCTAAAGAATATGAGAGTTTTTAAAATGCTAGAGTTTTTACTCTAGCATTTAAGGAGTTTCTCGAAAGATTTTTAGAATTTGTATTTAAAACCTACTTGACCACTTACATAAGTTTCATTTTTACCATCTGTTTTACCAGCTAGTATTTGTTTAGCTCCAATACCTGCATTTAGGCTAAATTGCTCGTTAATATCTACATTTCCACCTATGATGATTTGTCCATAAGTTTTTTTCTTATCATCACTTTTTACGCTAGGTAGCGCTACTCCATTTAAACTCGCTACATAATCATCTCCATTATTCATTACATATTGTTCTATTTTTGGAGTGATAAATAAATACGATGTTTCGCTCATATATTTTCTAAATTCAGCACCAAGTTCTAAAGAAATAGAATTATTACTAGCGCTATTGACATCTTTTCCTGCAATTCCATTTTCTTTATAGCTTGGGGTATGTGCATAGTAGTAGTTTGCTCCGGCAAAAGGTTTGATAAATAAGGTATTATTACTAAAATCAAAAATATATCCCATGTTAGCACTCAAACCAAGGAATTTTCTATTAAAGTCAGCACTATTTGTAGTGTTAAATCCTCTATTTACAATATCTTGATCTGTTGGAGAAATTTGAGCATAAGCCTTAACATTAACTTCTACCTTTGGACTTATATGGATATTAGAATAAGCACCAAATTGGAAATTATCTGATTTTTGGGTTAAAAGATTATCTTTTATTTCAGCGTTTGCATAAGTAAAATAAGCACCAATAATAACATCATCATTGACTTTTCTATCCATACCTATAGTGGCTCCATATAAAGCACCACTATCTCCATCTATGATGTTTGCACCGCCTATTACATTACCCCAAATGCTGTTATTATAATTATCAACATAATTTCCTCTATAATCATTAGTAGCAAATCTTATTTGAGATAATTTTGTAGCGTAATTTCCATAAGGATTATTTAACATAGCTACACGAGAACCTATGGATACATCATTTGATACATTGATAGTCGAGTTTATACCTGATGAGGCTTGATTTACATTTGAGATAGATTTAGCTGAATCTTTTATATCATTTGCTACTTGTTCCCCGACTTTATCAAATTTAATACTACCTATTGCATTTAAATCTCCACCAATTTTAAGTCCATCTAAAATTTTAGAAACAAAGTCTTTGTTAGAAGCTGAAACACTAGAATCGTTTTTAATATAATCATCATTAGAGATTTCTCCACTTCCAGCATTGCTATTGCTTGCTATAATTTCATTAATATTTTGTATTTTATTTTTAATTTCATTAAGTGCGTTATAAATATTTTCACATTTTTTTATATCATTATTACATTTATCACTTTCTAATTCTTCTTTTAGTCTTTCTTTGAAATAAGATAAATATTCTTTTTCAGATTCTAAAATCATTTTGTTATTGTTTATATTATCATTGGCTCCTCCATTTACTAAAAGATGTTTTCCATCATTTGAAATAGAAAGGTTGTAATTAACAAATTTACTTAAATCTAATATATGCACAAGTGTTTCATCTATTTCAAGTTTTTCTTTATTTTCTAAAACACTATAAATATCTTTACCAAGGCTAGCTGTTATTTGATTTTCTATGATGTTTTTATTGAAGTTGTCTGCTTGTATAAAGGTAAAGTTATCTAATTTTAGATTGCTAAAGCTAGATGTTCCCACAGAAAAAATAGAATTTGTGATATTAACATTGCCATTAACCTTTATAGCTACTTGATTTCTATTATCACTTTGATAAACAAAACCAGTCTTATCTGCATTTAGATCTCCATTTATACTTAAGGAGCCACTTGTTCCAGCTATACCATTTCCTATTAAAATAGTAGAACCTCGTCTATCATCATGAGCACCAGCTATATTTTTTATATCAACATCTTTACTTCCCTGTAAATAGATATTTCCATTGATAACAGATTCTTTATGTAATGCTTGAAAAATAATATCATTTGCATAAATATTTTTTGCACTAATATTGAAATTTCCTATATAAGCAGCTTTATCTTCATCTGTAGAAGTGTTAGAATGCATATCTATGTTGTTGATTGTAAGATTGTTATTTCCCAAGTCAATTTTAACACCAGCTTTATCATATAATTGAGAGTTTTTTTCTAATAATTCATTTGGAATATCCCATATTTTAATATTTAATGTTAAATCATTATTGGTGTATTCATTTTTTAATGTAAAATTTCCATTGGTTTCTTCATTAAAATAATTCTTAGCATTATTTTGATCAAAACCTGTATATTGTATGTCAATATTTTGAGCTAAAGCAGCACCGCTTAATAAAGCACTAATGCTAACTCCCATTAAAACTTTACTTGTGTAATAAGAAAGTTTCATTTGATTACTCCTTGTAAATTTAAATTGAAAAAAGCATTATACCCCCCCCCATAAATTTAAGTTTAAAGTAAATGAAAAAAATATAAATATTAGATTATTGCAAAGTAAGAAAGTTTTTAAGTAGCTTTTTGCCATTTTGACTTAGTATGGCTTCAGGGTGGAATTGAACTCCATAAATATCGTATTTTTTATGTTTTAAAGCCATGATGATATTATCTTCACTATTGGCTAAAATTTCACATTTTTTGCCTATATGACTGACATAAAGAGAGTGATATAAACAAATTTTAAAATTTTGCTCAAGGTTTTTAAAAAGTGGGTTTGGTTTAAATTTTATAGTTTTTACCTTACCATGAGTTGGATTTGGAAGTTTAGAAATTTTACCACCAAAAGCATGTGCTATGCATTGGTGTCCTAGACAAATTCCAAGAATTTTTTTATCTTTTTTAAAATACTTTATAGCTTTTAAACTTAACTTTGATTCTTTTGGAGAATTTGGTCCAGGGGAGATTAAAAGATGAGTAAAATCATATTTTTTAAGCTTTTTTGGATTTTTGATTTTATCGTTTTTAATAATTTTATAAGCAATGTTTAATTCTTTTAAATAAAAGGCTATGGTGTAGGTAAAAGAATCATAATTATCTATAATCAAAACTTTCACAAAAATACCTTTTTTAAGCCTCTTAAAGAATTAATAGCATAAATTTCTTTAGCATTTAAAAGCTCATCTTTAGTGATATCTTTTTCTTTGATGAGCTTGTGTTTTAAGAGTGCTTGTCTATAAATGCCATTGAGACAGTTTTTAGCATAAGGAGTAAAATACTCATCATTTAATTTTATAATAATATTAGTTCTTGAACCCTCACAAAGTATACCTTTTTCATCAAAAAAAACTATATCATAGCAAATGTTTTCTTTCCATAGATGAGAATTTGCTTTATATAAACTACGCAGAGAAGTTTTATGGTGTGTTAAAAGATTTACTTTTACGATATCTTTACTTATGAGTAGTTTTTTGCTTGAATTTTCTTGTATATTGCTAAAATCAAACTCATAAAGGCCATTTTTGAAAAGTTTTAATTTAATAGCTTTTGAACCTTTTTGAGTAAAATTACTTTTTGTAAAAAAATGATGATGGTTGAAAACAAAATTATTAAAATTTTGTAAAGATTTACAATGGAATTTTTTATCTTTACTATCTAGTATATTTTTAAAATCATGTATTAATCTTTGAGTATCAAAGCCAAAAAAATTAGCTGAGTTTAAAATTCTTGTCAAATGTTCTTTGAAAAATAAAATAGAGTGATTTTTATAATACATTGTTTCAAATAAATAAAAGTTAGGTTTTAAAATTTTACTTTTTAGTTTTAATTCTTCAAATTCATCTTGTTTTTGTGAGTCCCACACAAGTCCGCTTCCTACACCATATCTTAAAAAATCATCATTATTTTTTTTCTCTAAAGTGCGTATGGCTACGCTAAATTTTGCTTTATCTTTATGGATTAAACCTATTGCTCCACAATAAATCCCGCGTTTTCTTTGCTCTAAATTTTCTATGAGTTTAATAGTTTCTATTTTGGGTGCACCCGTGATAGATCCACATGGAAAAAGGGCTTTGAAAATTTTAAAATAATCATTTTCTTGTTTTAATTTCCCACTTATTTTTGAAATGAGTTGGTGTAAGGTAGGGTAGGTTTTAACCTTAAAAAGTTTGCATTTTAAAGAATGTTTTTTGATGAGTTTTGAAATATCATTGCGTAATAAATCAACTATCATTACATTTTCGCTAATAGTTTTTTCATCGCATTTTAAAAAGTTTTTTAGATTTTCATCTTCTTTTGGATTATTTGAGCGTTTGATTGTGCCTTTCATGGGTTTTGTGATGATTTTTTTATTTTTGATTTTAAAAAAAAGTTCAGGTGAAAATGAAGCCAATTCTAAAAATTCATTTTTCATATAAGCTTTATAGGGGGTATTTTGCTTAGGATAAAGGCTTAAAAAACTCTCATATACATTAAGATTTGATTGTAAATGTAGTTCTTGAGTAAGATTAACTTGATAACTTTGACCTTTAGCTATGGCTTCTTTGATTTTGTCAAAGTTTTCAAAATACTTTTCTTGGTTTAAATTGGATGAAAAACTTGGATAAAAGTCTAAATTTTTTTCTTCGTTTGTAAAGATTTTTTTTGATTTAAAAGCAAAAAAATATAAAAAAGGCTCTTTGCTTTTATAATTTTTATTTTCTAGATATTTATAGAATTCATATTGAATATAGCCTAAAAAATAATATTGATTTTTATATTTTTCTATGATTTTAAAAGCTTTTTTACTTTCTTTTTGAGTGTGAGCTTTAAGAGTGAAGGCAAGATCATCATAAAGGTATTTTCCAAATATAGCAAATGCCATTTAAAATCTTTGATTTAGAAAAATACAAATAAAGCTAGTAATACACATATTTTTGCTCTAAATTGCTAAGTTAAAAAGCTTTTGACGAGATTTTGTATAAGCAAATTCCATCCATCTACCAAAACAAAAATAAGCAATTTAAAAGGCATGGAAATCATAACAGGTGGTAACATCATCATACCCATAGCCATTAGCACTGAGCTTACTACCATATCAATAACTAAAAATGGCAAGAAAAGCAAAAAGCCTATTTCAAAAGCAGTTTTGAGTTCACTTATCATAAAAGCAGGCACTAAAACCGTTAAAGGAACATCATCTATGGTTTTTGGATTTTCTAAATTTCTGATCCTATAAAAAAGTGCTAAGTCTTTTTCTCTGGTATTTTTTAACATGAAATCTTTAAAAGGTTTAACGCCTTTAGCAAAGGCTTCTTCATAGCCTATTTGTTCAGCAATATAGGGTTTTATGCCTTCATTGTATGATTTTGTAGCAACAGGTTCCATAATAAAAAAAGTTAAAATCAAAGCTAGTGTCGCTAAGATGGTATTTGGAGGCATGGTTTGTGTGCCAAGAGCAGTTCTTAGAAAAGAAAAAACTACTATAAGTCTTAAAAATGAAGTCATTACAAAGATGATAGTTGGAGCAAGTGCTAGTATAGTTAAAACTATAATTATATTTAAAGTTGTTACGAGCTGTTGAGGGCTATTTGGGGCACTAAGGCTTAAATTTACAGTTGGTATAGTTGCTTCAGCGCCAAAAAGAGCTAGGCTTGATAAAAATAAAACTAGTAAAACCCTCAAAATATTTCCTTGGTTAAAATTAAAAGCATTATTTTAGCAATTTTACTCTTAAAAATGCAATTTATATGATTGAATTAATGGTTTATTTTTAAAATGCTAGAGTGAAAAACTCTAGCATTTAGGAGTTTCTCAAAAAATATTTTTTTAGAATTTGTATTTAAAACCTACTTGACCACTTACATAAGTTTCATTTTTACCATCTGTTTTACCAGCTAGTATTTGTTTAGCCCCAACACCTGCATTTAAGCTAAATTGCTCACTAATATCTACATTTCCACCTATGATGATTTGTCCATAAGTTTTTTTCTTATCATTACCTTTGATGATAAAATTTGAATTTGATCCAACAAATCCAGCTACATAATCATCTCCATTATTCATTACATATTGTTCTATTTTTGGAGTGATAAATAAATATGATGTTTCGCTCATATATTTTCTAAATTCAGCACCAAGTTCTAAAGATATGGAATTATTTGTCATACTTTGAACATCTTTTGCAAACATACCACTTTCTTTATAACTTGGAGTGTGTGCGTAGTAGTAATTTATACCAGCAAAAGGCTTGATGAATAATGATGATGAATTTGGATTAAAAATTCTACCGGCATTAGCACTTAAACCAAAGAATTTACTATCAAAATCAGCCTTATTAGAATCATTTAACATTACAACACTTTGATCTGTTGGAGAAATTTGCCCGTAAGCTCTTAGATTAATTTCCCATTGATCGTTTGGATTAATTAAAGAATAAATACCAAATTGATAGTTATCTGATTTTTGTTCCATAACTCCATCTTTGATAGTTGAATCAGCATAAGTAAAGTAAAAACCAAGCAAAGCATTATCATTGATTTTTCTATCAGCACCTAGTGTAAATCCATATAAAGCACCACTATCTCCATCTATGATATTTGCACCACCAAAAACATTACCCCAAAAGCTATTATTAAATGAAGAATTTCCATAATAATTATAAACATCGCTTGCTAGTGCTGCTATATGGGTTGTAGCAAATTTTTCTACTAAAGCTTTATCTTGATAAGGATTTGAAAGTTTTGCTATTCTTGTTCCAATTGCTAGGTCATTTGCTACACCTATAGATGAATTAACAGAAGAATTTTGAGCATTATTTACTATAGCTTTTGCACTTGCTTTTGTATTTGTGGTAAGTGTGTTTAGATTTTTTCCTGTGGTATCTAGAGTGAGTGCTGCGATAGCATCATTGCTAAGTTTAGAATCTAAAATACTATTTAGCATATTTACAGCTAAATTTTTATTTTCTAAGCTAACATCTTTCATATTTTCAACTAAATCACTACCATCAAATTTTCCATCATTATCTTGTATATCTTGGATTTGTTGTTCTAATTTTTTAATTTGTTCTTGTAGTTCTTTTTCTGCTTGTGCTATGGCTTCAAGCATAGCATCATCGCCAATATATCCTGGTTTTTGGTAGGTTCCAAATCCAGAATTTTCTAAATTTTCATTTCTTTTAATATCTTCTTTTATATTATTAAAGCTATCTAAAGCTTCTTTTCTAATATCAATTTCAGATTTTAATATTTTTGATAAATCTCTTACATTTTCATTAGCACCACCGCTAATTAAAAGACTTTTGCCATCATTAGAAACACTAAGTTTATAATCTGTAAATTGAGCCAAATCAGTATCTTCAAAAAATACATTTTTTGGAAGTAAATTACTTGTTTCAAGCATGTTCGTTATATCTTTAGTATATAGTGCCGTTACTATGTTTTTATCTATATCTTGGTTAAAATTGCCTGTAGTTTTTATAGCTACATAGTTGTTTATACCTAAATTTGAAACACTATTTGTGCTTATGCCTATAGCTGAATCTTTTATATTTACATCTCCATCTACAGAGATTAAGCCACCTTTTTTATTTGCATCAAATATACCAATAAAAGAATTGTTTACATTTAAATTTCCTTGTATGCTCATATAGCCATCTTTTTCGCCATATCCATTCCATACATCTAAACTAGGTCTATCAAGTTCTTCGTTGCTTATATTATCATTTGTTATAGGCGAGCTACCATTAAGTGTAACATTTCCTTTTATATTAAAAGCTTTATTTGCTTTTAAAGAAGTTTGATCTTTATTTAAAATAATTTCTTTTGCTTCTAAATTAACACTATATAAATCATATCGTGCTTCATTAGTTGAAGTTTCACCTAGATCTACCCAATCTGAATCAGATCCTATGGTTAAAATACCACTTGTTTTGATATTAATTTCTTTTATTGTCTTTCCAGCCCCATTTATACCTTCTTGGATAGGATATAGTTGGGGTATACTCGGACTTATTTTTAATTCTATATTTTCTTTAGAATCTAAACTCCAAATTCCATCTTTATAGTTAAAAAAATCAGAAAAATTTCCATGATTTATCTCTTGAGCTAAAGCAGCACTGCTTAATAAAGCACTAATGCTAACTCCCATTAAAACTTTACTTGTGTAATAAGAAAGTTTCATTTGATTACTCCTTGTAAAATTAAATTGAAAAAAGCATTATACCCCCCCCCATAAATTTAAGTTTAAAGTAAATGAAAATCTGTAAAAAACAAATAACAACTAGTAAGAATTTTTACTTTAGCTTGTTAAAATAAGCAATAATTTTTAAAACAAAGGTAAATTATGAAAATTTCTGTGCTTATTTTGGCTGCTGGACTTGGCACGCGTATGAAATCACAAAATCCAAAAGTGCTTCAAAAAATTTGCTCAAAAGCAATGATTTTACATATTTTAAAACAAGCATATAAAATTAGTGATGATGTATGTGTGGTGCTTTCTCATCAAAAAGAAAAGGTTGAACAAGTTGTTTTAGAGTATTTTCCAAATACACGCTTTTTAGAACAAGACTTGCAAAATTTTCCAGGTACTGCAGGGGCTTTAAGAAATTATGAGAGTAAGCATGAAAAAGTATTGATTTTATGTGGCGATATGCCTTTAGTTAAAGCAGATGATTTAGAAAAAATAGCTTTAAATGAGAGTGATTTTAATGTGGCAGTTTTTGAGGCAAAAGATCCAAAAAGTTATGGAAGAATAGTTTTAAAAGAAAATAAAATTCAAAAAATAGTAGAAACAAAAGATGCAAGCAAAGAAGAGCTTGCTATAAACATTTGCAATAGTGGTGTTTATGCTATAAAAGCACAAATTTTAAAAGAAGTATTGCCTTTGATAAAAAATGATAATAAAGCTAAAGAATATTATTTAACCGATGCGGTTTATTTAGCAAAAGAAAAGGGCTATGAAATCGATGCGGTGTTTGTAAATGAGCAAGATTTTATGGGAGTAAATGATAAAATTGAGCTTTGCCTAGCTCAAGATCTTATGCAAGAAGCGATTAAAAAAGAATGGATGAAGCAAGGAGTGATTTTTCACATGCCTGCGACGACTTTTATTTCAGATGAAGTTGAGTTTGTAGGTGAGTGTGAAGTGTATGAAAATGTGCGTATAGAAGGAAAATCAAAAATCATTAATTCTATCATTAAAAGTTCAAGTGTGATTGAAGATAGTATAGTAGAAAATAGCGATGTAGGGCCTTTAGCGCATTTGCGTCCAAAATGCCAGCTTAAAAATACCCATATAGGAAATTTCGTAGAATGTAAAAATGCTTTATTAAATGGAGTTAAAGTAGGGCATTTGAGTTATTTAGGGGATTGTGAGATAGATGAGGGAACTAATATAGGTTGTGGCACTATCACTTGTAATTATGATGGGGTTAAAAAGCATAAGACCAAAATAGGTAAAAATGTTTTTGTGGGTTCAGATACGCAATTTATCGCTCCGGTTGAGATAAAAGATGAGGTAATCATCGCAGCAGGAAGTACTGTGTGTAAGGATGTAGAAAAAGGCTCTTTGTATATTAATAGAGCAAAGACGCAAATTATAGAAGATTTTTACTATAAAAAACTAGGTAAAAAATGAAAACAATCTTACTGGCAGTAAGTGGAAGCATAGCCTTTTATAAAGCTTATGAGCTGATTTCTTTATTAAAAAAAGAAGGCTTTAGGGTTAAAGTTTTGCTAAGTTTGGGAGTTTTAAAATTTGGCACTAAGCTTAGCTTTGAAGCTTTAGCGGATGAAATTTTATGTGAAGATAATGAAAGTTGGCAAAATACTAATAATCATATAGCTTTTAGTAAGACTTGCGATTGTGTGCTTTTTGCGCCTGCTAGTATAAATTCTATTAATAAATTAAACTATGGTATAGCAGATAATTTATTCATTCAAACTTTAATAGCAGTAGATAAAAATAAACCATTTTTAATCGCACCCGCTGCAAATACAAACATGTATTTACATTTTAGCACTCAAAATTCTTTAAAAAATTTAAAAGAGCAAGGTTATATTATCATTGATCCTATAGTTAAAACTCTAGCTTGTAAAGATGAAGGCTTGGGAGCTTTGGCTGAGCTTGATAGTATTATAAATGCTTTAAAAAGAAGTCTAATGCAAGAAGATTTTTTTAAAGATAAAAGTTTTATTGTAAGCGGTGGCGGGACTAAAGAAAAAATTGATGATGTAAGATGTATTAGTAATTTTTCAAGTGGAAAAATGGCAAAGGCGGTTGCTGATGCTTTATATTTTTTAGGTGCTAAGGTGGTGCTAGTTAGCTCAGTAGAGTTTAAAACACCTTATAAATTAGAAAAATTTGAATCTTCTTTAGAACTAAAAGAAAAATTGCAAAAATACAAAGATTTTGATGCTTTAATTATGGCTGCTGCTGTGAGTGATTTTACTCTTGAGGCTTATAAGGGTAAGATTAAGAAAAATGAACATCTAAATGGACTTGATTTAAAATTAAAGCTTAATGAGGATATCTTAAAAAATTTAGATTTTAAAGGCAAAAAAATAGGTTTTAAAATGGAATTTGATGAGCAAAATGCTTTAGAAAATGCTAAAAAATCTTTAGTTAGTAAAAATTTAGATATGGTGTGTTTAAATGTCTTAAATGAGCAAATGAACTTTGGAAGTCATGAAAATAGCATTTGTTTTATCACTAAAGATAGTATCTCTCAAAGTTCTAAACAAAGCAAAGAAAAACTTGGTTTTATTTTAGCACAAGAATTAAGGAAACTTTGGTGAATATCATCAACTCAACCTTACCTGTAAGAATGCAAATTTTAGAAAAACGCGCATATAATCGCTATGTATTGCTTTTAAACACTAAAAAGCTTGAAACAAAAAGTATGATAGAGCTTGAAGTAGGGGAGGAGTATTTAGCTGAAGTTTATGAAGACAAAGGCGTGATTTCTTTTAAAAATCTTTTGAAAAAGCCTAAAATTAGACTTTTTGAAGAAGGGACTGAACTTATAGAAAAGCTTTTACAAGAAGGTGATGAAAAAGCTTGGTATAAAAAATTCATTATCCAAAGACTTATGGAAAGCAAAAGCGCATATGAGTTTGAAATTTATAAGGAAATGTTTTTTGCGTTTTTTGAAGGAATTTATCATATACCTTTTGTTTATGAGGGAAATAGAGCTTTATTTGAAGCTAAGAAAAATGGAAATATTTTAGAGGTGTATTTGTATTTTGAAATTTTTGGTGCTTTAAAAATTATAATTGATAATGGTAAAATCACACGCATACAAACACCTTTTGCCAAAGTAGCACATTTTTTAAACGAGTATTTTAAATTTGAAGTAGTTAATACGCTCAATCCTATGTTTGTTTTTAAAAGATTGATGGATATAAAGGGATAGAATGAATGAGTTAAAGCATCTTGCCGTAGTAATGGATGGCAATAGAAGATGGGCTAGAAAAAATGGACTTTTAGAAAAAATTGGCTATAGTCAAGGTGCTAAAGTTGTTGAAAAAATTATAGAAGTATGTATAGATGAAAAAATTCAAAATCTAACCCTTTATGCTTTTAGTACAGAAAATTGGCAAAGACCAAAAGAAGAAGTGGAGTTTCTTTTTAAACTATTAAATAAATATCTTGATGAATCTTTAAATAAATTTATAGCTAATGAAGTGCGTTTTAAAGCTATAGGAAATTTAAGTCTTTTAGATGAATTAACCTTGAAAAAAATACAAAATTTTCAAGAACAAACTAAAAACCACACAAGATTATGTGTAAATTTAGCTATTTCTTATGGAAGCAAGGATGAAATAGTTAGAGCGGTTAAAAAGGTGATTGAAAAAAATCTTGAAATTAATGAAGCAAATATACAAGCAAATCTTGACTTAAGTGAAGATGTGGATTTGTTTTTAAGGGTAGGGAGCGCTAAAAGAATTTCAAATTTTTTATTATGGCAATCAAGTTATGCAGAAATTTATTTTAGTCAAACCTTATTTCCTGCACTTACTAAAAAAGAAATCACAAATATCATTACTGAGTTTAAAAAACGCAAAAGAACCTTTGGTAAATGATATTTTTATTTTTATTACTAGGGCTTTGTGTGGGTTCTTTTGTCAATGTTTTGATTTTAAGAACGATTAATAAAGAAAGCATAATAAGCCCAAGATCAAAATGCCCTAAGTGTTTTAAAACTTTGAAATTTTATCATCTTTTTCCTTTGTTATCTTTTGTATTTTTAAAAGGCAAATGTGCTTTTTGTAAAGAAAAAATTTCTTTGATTTATCCTTTTAATGAATTTATTTGTGCGTGTTTGTTTGTCTTTGCTTTTTATTTAATCGAAGATGTTTTTCAAATTTTAATTTTTGCTTGTATGCTAGCTGTATTATTAGCACTTTCTTGGATGGATTATTATCTAAAAGCAGTGAGTGAGCTATGGCTTTGGATTTTATTTATTTTAGCTTTTTGTTTTGATTTTTTGCAAAATGGTTTAAATTTAGAGGATTTTCAAGATAGCTTTTTATTTAGAGTGTGTTTTGGAGCGGGGTTAATTTTTATACTAAAAAGTGTGATTAATTTTATTAAAAATTTTAAAAAAAGAGATGAAATTTTAGAAAGTTTAGGGGAAGGTGATGTTATAATAATAGCTTTGATTTTTGGAATTTTTGGCTATGAAAAAGGCTTTTTGATTTTATTTATTGCAAGTTTTTTAAGTCTTTTGATGTTTATAAAAATAGCCAAGAAAGATTATCAAATGCCTATGATTCCTTTTTTATTTTGTGGAATTTTGATTAATCTAAGTGTAGAAAGTATATTATGAAACTAGTTTATAAGTATTTGCTTAATCAGTTTTTAAGTACAATGTTATCTTTATTTTTTACTTTATTTATTATTGTTTCGATTATTTTTTTTATACAACTTGCTAAAATTACTGCTTATATTGAAATTACTTTTTTTGAATTAATCAAATTATATATTTTTCTTTTACCAAAGATATTAATTTTTACTCTACCCATATCTTTTTTCATAGCTTTGACTTTGGCCTTTTATAGGCTTTCTAGAGAAAATGAAAGCACAGTGTTGTTTGCTTTGAGTATAGCTCCAAGCATGATAGCAAGTTTTTTTGCAAAAATTGCAGCTTTAGTAAGTGCTTTTATGCTTGTGGTGGTCTTGGTTTTTATACCTATATCTTTTGAACTTTTTGATAATTTTGTAGATTATAAAAAAATTAGTGCTAAAGTAAGTATAAAAACAGGGGAATTTGGACAAAGATATGGAGAATGGCTTGTTTTTATCGATGCCAAAAATTCTGATGAAACTTATAAAAATATCATAATGTATCATCCAAAGAAAAACCCACAAGATAAAGAACAAGTGATTTTAGCTAAAGAAGGAAAGTTAGAAACAAATGATGGGGTTATTACTTTTAAGCTAGATGAAGGAAAAGCTTATGAGATTAAAGAAGAAGATTGGCATATTTCTAGTTTTAAAAATTTATTAATTAAAAGCAAACTTTCTTCTAAAGAATTAAATACTCAAAGTTTTTATGGGTATTGGTCTGATGTAACAAGCAATAAAGAAAAAGCAAAAGAATTTGTTATTTATATTCTTATAGCTTTATTTCCTTTAGCTAGTGTGCTTTTTGCACTCTCTTTTGGTATAGTAACTTATCGTTATGAAAAAGGTTTTGCTTATTTTGGAATTTTTGTGATTATTTTTGCCTATTTTACGCTTTTGATTAGTTTTTATAATCCTCCTTTTGTAGCTATCGCTGTGATTTTTTCAAGCTTTTTAATTACTTCTTTGTTTTATTTTAAAGCAAAAATTGCAAGTAAGTATTAATGCTTTTAAAATTAACTTTTTCTTATGATGGTTCTAAATTTCAAGGTTCAGCCACCCAACCACATAAGCTTAGTGTCCAAGATACCTTAGCGCAGGCCTTGTCGCATTTGGGTATTTATGAAAAACCTTTATTTGCTTCAAGAACTGATAAAGGTGTGCATGCATTTAATGCAGTTGCTTGTGTAAAAGCAGGAGAACATTTTAAAGATTTTGTATATTTAAAAAATAAAATCAATCATTTTGCACACCCATTTATACATATAAAGCATATCCAAAGAATGCAAGAAAATTTCCAAGTGCGTTTTGATGTGCAAAAAAGAGCATATCGCTATATTATAAGTCATGAAAAATATAATCCTTTTTTAGCCTCATATGTGCATTTTTATCCAAAAATAAATATTAAATTAGCCAAGGAAATTGCTTTTTTATTTGAAGGAGAGCATGATTTTAAACTCTTTCAAAAAGAAGGCTCTGATAATAAAACAAGTATAAGAAAAATGTATAAAACTAGAGTTTATGCTTATAAAAATTACACTGTGTTTTATTTTGAAGCAAATGGTTTTTTAAGATCTCAAATTAGAATGATGATGGCAAGTATTTTAAAAGTATTAGAAGGAAAAATGAGCAAAAATGAGCTTTTAGATCAAATCAATGCCAAAAAAGCTCATTGTAGATTTTTAGCTCCTGCTAGTGGTTTGTATTTGAGTAAGATTTCTTATTATAATAATGCATGATTTTTCTATGTATAAAAAATGAAAAAAGAATGATCAAGGTCCCTATGCAAAAAGGTAGTAGCTCTACATCTACTCCAAAAATACTCATATTGATAAAAATACTTATAGGTATAATGGCATTATTCATCAAAGCTAAAACCCCGCTATCTACTTCAGTGGAGCCTTTGTTCCATAAAAAATATCCAAATCCTGAAGCAATAGTCCCAAGATAAATCAAAGCTATCCAAGAACTTAAATTGGATGGTAAATTATTATAATCTCCAAAAAATAAAAAAGCAGGTAAGGTTATACTGGTTGCGCCTAAATAAAAATAAGCGAAAGCTTCTTTTTGATTTAAATTTGTATTTTTTTCTAATAAAATTTTATAAAAACTTTGTCCAGCGCCAAATACTAAATTAGCTCCTTGAATAAGTAAAAAGCCATATAAAAAATTAGAGTTAATATTATCAAATTTAACTACAAAAGCACCTACAATACATATAAAAATACTTATAAAATATAAATATCTAAGATTTTTTGAAAAAAGCCCATAAAAAAGTACAACATAAAAAGGTGTAAAAATCGTAAAAAGTGCCACTTCGCTTACACTTAAATATAAAAAAGAATGATAATAAAATAAATTCATCACACCAAGTTGTAAAGCTCCAATGCTTATGAGTTTTAGTTTTAAATGCAAATTCAGCTTAAAATTTAAAAAAGGTAAAAATACTAATAAAGACAAAAAAACTTTTGCAAATGCAGCAAAAAAACTATCCATTTCTAAGGTTATAAAATGCCCAATTAATGGAAAAGAAAAAGCCCAAATAAAACTTGCTAGTAATAAACTTGGCATTTTAAAGCACACCTTCTAATTTAAGTAAAGCTTCTTTGATAAATAAACCACCATTGTATCCGCCTAAGTGATTTTTAGCTACCACTCTATGACAAGGTATAAAAATTGCAAGTTTGTTTTTAGAATTTGTATTACCTACCGCTCTAAAAGCTTTTGGATGATTGATAAAAGAAGCAATTTCTTGATATGTTTTAGTTTGTCCATAGGGAATTTTAATTAAAGCTTTATATACTTTTTGCTCAAATTCGCTCCCCTGAAGAGCTAGGGGTGTATTAAAGAAAAAAAGTTTTTTATTAAAATAAAGGTCTAGTTCTTCTAAGGCTTGTTCTAAAATAATGTGTTTATCTTTGCTAAAATTGGGCTTATATGTTATAAAATCAACATTGATAAGTTTATTTTCATTACTCTGCAAAAGAATATAAGCAAAACTAGCTTTGTAAAAACTTTGATACATTTTTTCCTCATTTTAAAATAATCATTGTATGAATTTTAAATTAATTAATTGTTATTAAAGCAAAAATTTAGTTAAAATAGTGATTTAATTTATATCAAAGGAAAATATTTGAGGATTTTATTATTTAGTTTGATTATAAGTTTAAATGCATTAGCTTTAGATTACACTTGCGGGTATGTCAAAGAAAATAAGATGGATTTTTTTAAAGAGTTTAAACCACAAGTTTCTCAAGATTTTGCTCAAGTAGATTTAAATTGCGATTTTTCTTTAAAAAATAATCAAATTACAAAAAGATTATATGAGCTTGCTAATGAAATTAGAGGAAGTAATAGTGCCTGTATGGGAGGGGAATATTTTAGCGATTTGAGAAAATTTGATTTTAAATTATTAGAAATTGCGCTTGATCCGCAAGTTTATCAAAAAACTTTACAAGATCCTATAATACTTGAAGAAAAATTTGCAAAATTAAAAGCTTATTTTAGATTTTGGGCTTATCAAAGTATAGGAAATTTTAAGCTCTTTAAGGAATTTTGGAAAGAGTATAATAATGCGATTAATCCTTTAACAAAATATTTTCAAAACGAATTTAATTTAGATAAAGCAAGTGCTATTTACTTTGCTAGTAATGCTTTGAATGAATTTTTAAATTGGGCAGTTGGCGAGACTAAAATCTTTAAAGATATTTCGGACTTTGAAAAATTTGTGGCTAATAAAAACAACTCTTTAGAACAAATAAAAGAATATATTTATTCTAAAAAAATTAGCAATTTAGAATTAAATAATGGTTTTAAATCTGCTTTGTTAAACAATAGAGAAAGTCAAATTATAAGTGAGTTTATAAAATTAGGTGTAAAAATAAATGAAGGTTATGAGTCTGCTTTGTTTTTTGCATTAGATAGTGCAGATAATGTCAAGCTTTTATTAGAAAATGGGGCTATTGTTGATTATAGAAATTCTTTTGGAAAAACACCTTTGTTTTATGCAGTTGAATACAACAATTATAAGGTTGCAAAAGTTTTATTAGAAAATGGAGCTAATGTAAATCAAAAATACATTAACGATAATGAAAAACTTTCTATTGCTAGTATGGGAAGTAATACGCCATATTTCATTACTTTATGTGCACTTGAGCATACTTCTAAAAATATTTTTATGCATGGAGCAAACTATGCAGATGTAAAAATGCTTAAGTTACTTATAGATTACAAAGCAAATTATAAAGAAATTGATGATTTGGGATTTAATGCTCTTGATTTTGCCATAATTGCAAAAAAAGAACAAAATATTAAATATCTAAAAAAACTTGGTTTAAAGGAAAATGAGAATTTGATGCTATATGAAGAGACACAACCATGAAAACTGCTTTAATAACTGGAGTAAGTTCAGGTTTTGGACTAGAGAGTTTAAAAGCTTTAATAGAACTTGATTACAAAGTTATAGCTATAGCAAGACGCAAAGACAGATTAGAAAAACTACAAGAGCTTTATGGGGATAAAATTTATCCCATAGAACTTGATGTTAGAGATAAACAAGCAGTTTTTGCATCAATTGAAAATTTACCTCAAGATTTTGGCAATATTTCTTTGCTTATTAACAATGCAGGTCTTGCTTTAGGTTTAAATGAATTTGATTCTTTGGATATTGAAGATATTGAAGCCATGGTAGATACTAATATCAAAGGCTTTTTATATGTAGCAAGAGCTGCTTTACCTTTACTTAGAAAAGCAAAAAATGCCCACATAATTAATCTTGGCTCAATTGCAGCTAATGTGCCTTATTATGGAGGTAATGTTTATTGTGGAACTAAGGCTTTTGTGGCACAATTTTCCAAAGCTTTAAGAACGGATTTGCGTGGAAGTAATATAAAAGTAACAAATATTGCTCCAGGACTTTGTAAAACTGAATTTAGTGAAGTGAGATTTAAAGGTGATATTAAAAAAGCTGATGAGGTTTATGAAAATACTAAATATATCAAAGCTGAAGATATAGCAAAAATTATTACTTTTATCATTAGCTTACCTGAGCATATTAATATTAATGAAATAGAGCTTATGCCTGTGACTCAAACATGGGCGGGAACTTTTAGCGAAAAAATATAAAAACTTAAGGATAATTATGAAAATTTTTTATTTATTATTAGCTCCTTTGTTGTTATTTGCTGATGCACAAGCAAATGCAGAACTTTTTGGAGCTTGGACGCTTTTACCACCAGTGATAGCTATTATTTTAGCTTTTGTTACTAAAGATGTAGTACTTTCGTTATTTATTGGTGCATTAAGTGGTACTTTTATGTTAGGACTTATTGAAAATAGTATTTACCATGCTATCATTGCTTCTTTTACAGGGTTTATTTCCAAAGTGGTAAATGCCATGGCAAGTCCGGGTAATGCAGGAATTTTATTGCAAGTTTTAACTATAGGTGGTGTTGTAGCTCTTATTACCAAAACAGGGGGGACAAAAGCAGTAGCTCTTTGGCTTTCTACTAAAGCTAAACAAGCAAAAAGCTCACAATTTGCTACTTGGTGTATGGGAATTTTTATTTTCTTTGATGATTATGCCAATTCATTAATCGTAGGTCCTATCATGCGTCCGGTAACAGATAAATTTAGAGTAAGCCGTGAAAAGCTTGCTTTTATAATGGATGCAACTGCAGCACCAATTACCGGTCTTGCTATCATTTCTACTTGGATAGGACTTGAAATTTCTTTAATTCGCAGCGGATATGATCTAATTGATAATGCAACTTTTGCACATTTAGGTGTAGTAAAAGAAGAAATTAACGCTTTTGAAATTTTTGTACAAACCTTACCTTATAGATTTTATAATCTTTTTATGTTGATTTTTGTTGTTTTGACTATTTATACAGGTAGGGAATTTGGACCTATGTTAAAAGCTGAACTTAGAGCTAGAGCGGGTAAATTTTCTCATGGTCATGAGCAAATTGATAATATAGAAGATAAAGTTTTAGAGCCAAAAGAGCATGTAAAATTGCAAGCTTCTAATGCTATTATACCTTTAGCTGTCTTGATCGTGTTTTCATTTATAGGTTTTTATTTTAGTGGTTATAATGCCTTAGATGATGTGAGTGTTAAAGCACAAATTGATGCAGCACCGCTTAGTTTATTTGCTTTTAGAGAGACTTTTGGCGCAGCTGATGCTTCAGTTGTATTGTTTCAAGCAGCACTTTTAGCTACCATAGTAGCTATTATTTTGGGAATGTATAGAAAAATATTTACTTTAAAAGAAGCTATTGCGGTTTGGACTCATGGCTGGAGAACTATGATTATGACTGTGATTATTTTACTTTGTGCATGGTCATTAGCTTCTGTGATTAAAGATTTGGGAACTTCTAAATATTTAATTGACTTATTTTCAGATAAAACACCTCTTTATTTGCTTCCTACAGCAATTTTTATTTTTGC
Organism: Campylobacter sp. IFREMER_LSEM_CL1097; assembly: GCF_025772225.1. NCBI lineage: Bacteria > Pseudomonadati > Campylobacterota > Epsilonproteobacteria > Campylobacterales > Campylobacteraceae > Campylobacter > Campylobacter sp. IFREMER_LSEM_CL1097. The sequence continues at coordinate 117,243 of NZ_JAKMRT010000003.1, forward strand.
TTCTATTATTTCTTTTTCAACGGGAACTAGTTATGGAACTATGGGTATTTTAATGCCTTTGGCTATTCCTTTAGCTATGGCTGTTGGGGTTCATAATGAATTAAGCGGAGCAGAGTTACACCAATATATGATTATTAATATTTCAGGGGTTTTAACAGGAGCTATTTTTGGAGATCATTGCTCACCAATTTCTGATACAACTATACTTTCATCTATGGGAAGTAAGTGTGATCTTTTAGCTCATGTTAGTACACAAATGCCTTATGCTTTGAGTGTTTGTGCTATCAGTATACTTTGTGGTTATTTACCGGTAGCATTAGGACTTAATGTGTGGCTAGGACTTGTTTTTGGAATCTTAGCTATGATAGTTTTACTTTTTGTGGTTGGCAAAAAGGTAGATGCGTAAATGCATTTTGAAGAAAAAATTGCTTTAAACAAAGCATTGTTTTCTTCTTTATATGATGGAGAAATTCAGTGCTTTAAATCACCTTTAAAAGCTTATAGAACTAGGGCGGAATTTTCTATATATCATCATGAAAATGGGAAAATTTCTTATGCAATGTTTGAAAATAAGAAAAAAATTCCTATTGAAAATTTTGATATAGCAGATGAAAAAATTCAAAAATATATGCCTATTTTATTAAATAATCTAAATGAAAATTTAAAAGAAAAGCTTTTTGGAGTAGAGTTTTTAGCTACAAAATTAGATTTAAGTATAACTTTACTTTTCCATAAAAATATAGAGCTAATCACACAAGATTTACAAGAATTAGCAGAAAAATTAAATCTCAAGCTCATAGCAAGAAGTAAGGGTAAAAAACTTGTATTTAATGGAGAAAATTTAAGACAAATTTTAAATATCAATACAAATGAATTTTTATATGTGTTTAATAATGATTGTTTTATCCAACCCAATACTTTTATTAATGAAAAGATGATCGAATGGGTTGTATCTTGTGTAGAGAGTGATTTTAAGCAAGATTTATTAGAGCTTTATTGTGGTTATGGAAATTTTACCATAGCTTTAGCAAGAAATTTTAAAAAAGTTTTAGCAACTGAAATTTCTAAGAAAAATATTGAGTTTGCTTTAAAAAATTGCGTTTTAAATTCTATTGAAAATATAACTTTTACAAGGCTTTCTAGCGAAGAGTTAAGTCAAGCATTGAAAAAAGAAAGGGAATTTAATCGCTTAAAAGACATAGAATTAGATGGTTTTAAAATATCTCATGTCTTAGTTGATCCTCCAAGAGCAGGACTTGATTTAAGTGTGATTGAACTTATTAAAAATTATGAAAATATCATTTATATATCGTGCAATCCTATCACTTTAAAAGAAAACCTTGAGAAATTATGCAAAACTCATAAAATATCCAAATTTGCATTTTTTGATCAATTTGCAAACACAAATCATCTTGAATGTGGTGTTTATTTGAAAATCAAATAACAATATAAAACATTAATTTTGCACATATTACAATAATTATAGTAAAAATAAATACAATAGGGTGAATATATGCATGAAAAGGATTTTGTTTTTTTAAGATTATTTTATAAAAAAGAGAAAATAGTATTAATATAAAAATACATAAAGCAAAGAATATTTTGCAAATAAATATCCAATTTAATGAATTTAAGTGAAAATGAGCTAAATATAAACCGCTAAGAAATAAAATCAATACAATAGGTGGCATTATTTTAATTGTATTTTTTATATCCAAATTTAATTTTCTTAATAAGAATACATCGGTAAATAAAAATCCTATAAAAAATATAGCACAAAATAAATGTATTATTAGTATATAAGGATAAATATCGATCATGATTACAACCTTTATTGCGATAATTTTTAATATTTTACAATACTCAGTGGTAAAATTTATTGACTTATGTTAAATTATATTAAGCATTATAAAATAATAATGCAAGTTTTATTAGTATAAATAAAGTCTCTAATGTCATAGTTTAATCTAAGCTAATTTGAGTTTGTCAATACTACAAATATTTGTAAATTTAAAATATTATAACAAAGTTACAAGCTTTAATTTTTTGATATTTTTTATCTTAAATGCAGAATGTATTTAAGGAAAAAACTTATATAAGTTAGAATTTATGTAATCTTTGTTACTATTAAAATAGTTGATTTAATCAATTAATTTTTACAAAGGATTTCTCATATTTTTTCAAAAAATTACTTATACAAATAGAAAAATACTCTATAAAGTCAATGAAATTTTAAAGCCATTTGGATTGAAATCAAGTGATTGGAGAGTTTTTGTTTATTTAAGCCATCATCAAAATAGCACTTTAGCTCCAATATGTGAATTTTATCAAATGGATAAAGCTATACTTTCTAGAGTTGTTTCCAAACTAGCAAAACTTGAATATATAGAGTTTTTAAAAGCTGATGATAAAAGAGAAAAGATCATTACTTTAAGTGCCAAGGGTAAAGAAATTTTTTTTGATGCAAATGTTTGTATAAGAAAATATGAAAAAGAAATCTTAGATATATTAGATGAACAAGATCAAGAAGTGCTTTTAAAATTACTTGATTATATCAATGAAAAAATTTAAGAAAGGTTTTTTCATGGGTCTTAGTAAGAAATATAATTTATTTAATATAAATTTTTTCTGTATTTTTGGGATAAATTTTGTTATTTGTCTTGTTTTTTATATGAGTACTATTTCTAGTACAGATTATGTTTTGGGTGTTTTAAATCTTCAAACTAGCACCGCAGGACTTATAATGGGTGCTTTTGTTATAGGTGCTTTGCTTTCTAGACTTTATTTTGGTTCTATTATTGATGGTATTAATATAAAAAAAGTGATTATATTTTCACTTTTATTTTATCTTTTTATTAATTTAATGTATTTGAAATTTTATAATGTGTATTTTTTGGTATTGATACGCTTTTTAGCTGGAGTTTGCTATGGAATTTGTTCTTGTGCTTGTGGAGCAGCTATTGCTAGAATAATACCTAGTAATAAAAGAGGAATTGGTATAGGGTATTATGCTACGAGTGTTGTTTTAACTTCAGCTTTAGGGCCTTTTTTGGCCATAAAACTTGACTCTATCAACTTATTTCAACTAAGCTTTTTAATTGCAAGTGTGAGTATTATCTTTGCATTAGTTTTATCAATTTTTTTAAAAGTAAGAAGATTTAAAAAACATTATCATGTAAAAAGAAAATTTAGTATTTATAATTATTTTGAAAAATCAGTTTTAAATTTGGCTTTGATTACTTTTTTGATCGCATGTCCTTTTGGAGCTATTATAGCTTATATGAGTGCTTATACTCAAAGTTTAAATTTAAGCTTTGCTGGATCTATGTTTTTTGTAATATATGCCGGATTTTCTATAGTTTTTAGACCTCTTGCTGGAAAGGTATTTGATAAACATGGAGCTAATATTGTAATAATTTTTTCATTATTTAGTTTTATATTGTGTTTACTTTTACTTGCGTTTGCAAAAAATTTTTATATGATTATTATCGCTGGTATATTTTGTGCACTAGGTTATGCAAATGCTACTTCAAGTGCACAAGCTTTGGCTATCAAACTAGCTCCTAAAGAAAAAATGGGGTTAGCTAATTCTACTTTTTTTCTATCTTTGGATTTTGGCATAGGAGTTAGTCCTTATTTGTTGGGTATTGTTGAACCAAGTATAGGTTTTGCTAATGTCTATGCACTTTGTGCTGTACTTGTTTTGTTTGCTCTTGTTTTATATTATTTATTAATAGTTAAAAAAACTTTTTGTTAATTTTATTTTAGATACAATGCTTTTTTTAAAATAAGGAAAAAGCATTGTGTGATACTCATAAAATACTAAGTTCTATGAAAAATATCGCCATTATAGGACTTAGTCCTAATCAAGAAAAACCTTCGTATTTTGTAAGCAAATATTTACAAGATTTATCTTATACAATTTATCCTATCTATCCTAAAGAAGATTTTATTTTAAACGAGAAAGTTTATAGAAATTTAAGGGAAATTCCTTTTGAAATCGACACGGTTGTAATGTTTAGAAAAGCAAGTTACGCAAATGAAATTTTTGAAGATCTTTTAGCTAAAAATGTTAAAAATTTTTGGATGCAACTTGGTATTATTAATGATGAAATAATGCAAAAATGTAAAAAATTTGGTATAAATTGCGTTCAAGATCGTTGTATTAAAGTAGAATTAGATAAAAAAGGTAAATCATGATTGAGTTAAATAAAATTTATCAAGCAAAGCAAAAAATTGCAGATTTTGTATTAAAAACCCCTTTGGTGCACTCTTCTTTTTTAAGTGAGTTTTTAGATACTGATGTTTTTCTAAAATGTGAAAATTTACAAAAAACAGGTGCTTATAAAATCAGAGGTGCTTATAATGCTATTGCTAATTTAAGTAAAGAACAAAAGCAAGCAGGTGTAATAGCTGCAAGCGCTGGAAATCATGCACAAGGAGTTGCAATTAGTGCTAAAAAATTTGGGATAGAAGCTGTGATTGTTATGCCTGAAGCTACACCTTTGCTAAAAGTAAGTGCAACTAAAAATTTAGGTGCAAAAGTGATTTTAAAAGGAGATAATTTTGATGAGGCTTATGCTTATGCGTTAAATTATGCTAAAGAACATCATTTAAATTTTATTCATCCTTTTGAAAATGAAAGTATTATAGCAGGGCAGGGTACTTTAATGCTTGAAATGCTTGATGAAATAAGTGATTTAGATATGATTTTAGCTCCAGTTGGTGGTGGAGGTTTGATTAGTGGAGTGGCGAGTGCTGCTAAGCAGATTAATCCTAATATAAAAGTTATTGGAGTAAGTGCTAAAGGAGCTCCTGCTATGTATGAGAGTTTTAAAAGTAAAAAAATAATCAATTCAAAGGCTGTGAGAACCATAGCTGATGGTATTGCGGTGCGTGATGTAAATAAAATTAATTTTGATATTATTCTTGAATGTGTTAATGATTTTATTCAAGTTGATGATGAAGAAATAGCTAATGCGGTGTTGTATTTACTTGAAAAACACAAAATCACAGTTGAAGGTGCTGGAGCATCAGCAGTTGCTGCACTTTTACATAAAAAAATAGATTTAAAAAATCATAAAAAAATAGGCGTGATTTTAAGCGGTGGAAATATTGATGTACAAATGTTAAATATTATCATAGAAAAAGGTTTGTTTAAAGCTTTTAGAAAAATGCTTATCAATGTTACTTTGGTTGATAAACCAGGAGCTTTGAGTACTTTGAGTGATGCTATAAAAGAAGCTCAAGCTAATATAGTTAAAATTGATTATGATAGATTTTCCACTAAGCTAGAGTATGGTGATGCGATGATTTCAATTACTTTGGAAACAAAAGGAAAAGAACATCAAGAATTAGTCAGAAAGATACTTTATGACAAAGGTTTTAATTTCAATGAAATTTTATGATAAATGAAATATAATATTTTGTAAATAAATTATAAGGAAAAAAATGTCGCAAGAAAAAATTTTAGAACCAGATACATTAATAACCTCTAAGACAGATTTAAAAGGGGATATTATTTATGCTAATGATGATTTTTTAAAATATGCGGGTTATAAAATGGAGGAAATTTTATATAAACCTCATAATATTGTGCGTCATCCTGATATGCCAAAAACTGTTTTTAAATGTTTATGGGATTATATACAAGATGGAAAAGAAATTTTTGCTTTTGTTAAAAATAAAACCAAACAAAATGATTATTATTGGGTTTTTACTAATGTTACAGCTTCTTTTGATGAACAAGGAAATATTATAAATTATTATTCAGTTAGAAGAAAACCTAAAAGAGAGGCAATATCAACCATAGAGCAAGTTTATAAAATTCTTTTAGAAATAGAAGAAAAAGATGGTATAAAAGCCGGAGTGGATGAACTTGTTAAGATAGTTAATTCTTATGGTATGAGTTATAATCAATTAATTTTAGAGCTTCAAAGATGAATTTGATAAATTTTGTTTATAAATTATTATTTTATATTGAGATATAATTACTCCCATTTTAATTTTAAACTAAGGAGATTGTGTTATGTCTTCAGAAAAAATTCTAACCTCGGATGTTTTAATAACATCAAAAACTAATTTAAAAGGTGAGATTATTTATGCAAATGAGGATTTTTTGAGATATTCTGATTATAAAATTGAGGAAATTTTATACAAACCTCACAGTATCATGCGTCATCCTGATATGCCAAGAACGGTTTTTAAATATTTATGGGATAACATTCAGCTTAAAAAAGAAGTTTTTGCTTTTGTAAAAAATAAAACAAAATATAATGATTATTATTGGGTTTTTGCTAATGTAACTGCTTCATGTGATGAAAATGGAAACATTTTAAATTATTATTCAGTTAGAAGAAAACCAAATATGGAAGCTATCAAAACAATAGAAGAAATTTATAAAGTTCTTTTGTTGAAAGAAAAAGATGGTGGTATTAAATCTGGAATAGAAGAGTTAAAAGCAATAGTAAAATCTTATGGGGTGACCTATAATGAACTAATGATGAAAATTCAAAAATAAAAAAGGATTTCTTATGAAAAATATTTTGTTTCTTGGTATAGTTTTAAGCATAGTAGCCTGTATTAATTCTTTGTTTTATGCAGAGTTTATTTCCTTAGGTTTCTTTTTAGTTTTGTTTTGTTTATTTATATATGGATTGTTTATTTTAAAAAAAGAAGAACAATTTAGCGATAAGATTTTACATCTTAGTAGAGAGTTAAAAAATGGTAATTTTGATTCAAGAATTGTATATATTAAATGTGCTAATAAAAAATTAAAAGAAATTGCTGATAATCTTAATAATACAATAGATGGTTTAGAAGCTTATTTAAGAGAGATAAATACTTCAATTGCTTGTTCTCAAAAAGGTGAATATTTTAGAAGAGCTATCCCTGAAGGTTTAAAAGGTATTTTTGTTCATAATATTAACTTTATTAATAAAGCTTTAGATGATATAGAAAAAACAGGAAAATCTGTTTTTAAAAATGCTTTATCAAGAGAACTTATGGACTTGAGTTTAAATAGTCAAAATAAAAATTTAAATGATTTGTCTTCTGCATTAAATAAAATCATCAAACTTATGAGAGAAGTTTTTGGTGATATTAGAATAATCTCAAATACAGCACAAAAAAATGGTTTAGAAGTAGGTAATTTACAGGATTCAATTTCATCAATGATGCAAGTGGCCGATGAAAGTAAAAATGCTGTAAATACTTTTGCATCTAATGCTCAGAGTATCAATGCAATTGTTGAGGTAATTAGGGATATTGCAGATCAAACTAACCTACTTGCATTAAATGCAGCTATTGAAGCAGCTCGTGCAGGAGAGCATGGTAGAGGTTTTGCGGTAGTTGCAGATGAAGTAAGACAACTTGCTGAAAAAACACAAAAAGCAACAGGTGAAATTACTTTAGCAATTCAAGTAATGAATCAAGAAATTGCTTCTATACAAGAAAATAGCGAAAAAGTATTTGATATTGCAAATTCTTCTGATAGTAAAGTTGCTGATTTTAGTGAGGCATTTAAAGAATTAGAGGATAAAAGCTCTCATTTAGGAAAAGAATTTGTTAATTTTGCTTCTGATTTAACTCTTTCTGCAATGAAAATAGATCATATATTATATAAATCTGATGTTTATTTAACTCTAAATGGTTCTCAAGAAAATCTTCAAAATCTAGATCCTATTTCAACTTTATGTAAAGATGAAGATGCAAAAAGTATTTTCTGTCCTTTAATTTCTCAAAATGAAATGGAGATTAAGAGTGAGAAAATACAAAGCGCGGCAAGTAAAGCTATAAAAATAGCTAAAAAGGACAATATATCAAAAGAAGATTATGACTCTATTATTAATGATATAAGAGAACTTGAAAATGAAAGTAGAGTAGTTATGAATAAATTAGAAGCTTAAAGCTTCTAATTTAGATAAGAGCTATTTTTAAAACTTCTTGTAAAATTTTCACCCCAATAATTTTCATATTTTTTACTACTTCTTCAGGAATATCTTTTAAATCTCTTTCATAGTTTTTATGTGGGATAATGGCTGTTTTAATATCAGCTTTATAAGCAGCAATAAGTTTTTCTTTTAAACCACCTATTGGTAGAACATTGCCCATTAGATCAATTTCTCCAGTCATTGCAACATTTGATTTTACTTTCTTGTCGCTAAAAATAGAAGCAATGGCTGTGGTAATAGTTATGCCTGCACTTGGTCCGTCTTTTGGAGTGGCTCCATCTGGTACATGAATGTGAAGATTGTATTGATTGTATATGTTTTCATCTTCTTTGTAGAAAAGTTTCTTTGAGACTTTAATTTGTTCATCATCGATTAAATTCTTAACAAGACTTTGAGCAATTTTTGCTGATTCTTTCATTACATCACCTAAGCTCCCTGTTAAAGTTAGATCACCCTTGCCTTTGATTTTAATGGCTTCGATTTTCAATACATCTCCACCTACTGCAGTCCAAGCAAGTCCATTTACCTGTCCGATTTTATTTTCTTTTTCGTGCTTTTCTATTTCAAAGACTTTTTTACTTAAAAAATCTTTTAAATTTTTATCATTAATTTCAATATTTTTAATATCTTTTTCTAAAAGAAGTTTTTTAACACATTTTCTACAAATTTCAGCAATTTTTCTTCTTAAATTTCTTACACCTGATTCTCTAGTATATTCATTCACTATTAATTCTATAGCATCATCACTAAAGCTTATTTCTTCTTTTTTTAATCCATGTTTTTTTATTTCATCAGGTATGAGATAGTTTTTGGCTATTTGGAATTTCTCTTGAGGAGTGTAAGAGCTAAGTTCTATAAATTCCATTCTATCTTTTAGAGCAGGTGGAATTAAACTTGCATCATTTGCAGTAGCTATGAAAATGATTTTGCTTAAATCGATGTTGAAATTTAGATAATAATCTCTAAATTTAGTATTTTGTTCAGGATCTAAGATTTCAAGTAAAACTGCACTTGGATCTCCTCTATGATTGCGACTTAGTTTATCAATCTCATCAAGCACAACTACTGGGTTGCTTTGTTTTGCTTCTATAAGTCCTTGTATAATGCGTCCTGGCATAGCTCCTATATAGGTTCTTCTATGTCCTCTTAGTTCATTAACATCTTCTAAACCACCTAAAGCTATGCGCACTAACTCTCTTTTTAATGCCTTTGCGACTGAATTTGCTAAAGAAGTCTTGCCAACACCAGGAGGGCCAACTAAGCACAAGATGACTTTTGCACCATCTCTATCTTTAATCTTGCGTTTTTCTAAAAGTTCTTTAACTGCAAAGTATTCTTCAATACGCTCTTTTGGTTTTTCTAGGGCATAGTGATCACTATTGAGTTGTAAAGATACATCTTTTAAATTTAGTTTTTTCTTTGAGGAGTGCTCAAAAGGTATATCTAAAACCGTTTCTATGTAAGTTTGCACCATAGAAGCTTCTGAATTATCTTGATGAATTCTTTCATATTTTTGAATTTGCTTTTTGATTTCTTTATAAGCCTCTTCATACATAAAAGCTTTTTTCTTTTCTAATTTTTTATTATATTCCTCTACTTCGCTTTCTTTTTGTATATCGCTTCCAAGCTCTCTTTGAATTTGTTTGAGTTGTTCTTTTAAAAAGTATTCTTTATTAACCTTGTCAATTTTAGAGTGAACTTTATTTTTGATTTCTTTTTGGATTTTATTTGCTTCAATTTCTTTAGCTAAATAATCAATTAAATTTAAAAGCTTAGTTTCTAAATTAGTTTCGATAAAAAATTCATAAGCTTGTTGTTTTTTGATTTTAATAGAATTTAATATTAGATCACAAATTCTGCTAGGCTCGACATCTTCTTCTATAGTTCTTAAAAGATCAGGTGGAAAATAATGACTCACAGTCGATAAAGCTTTGGCTTTTTCTCTAACTACTTCTATAATAGCTTCTTTTTTTGTATTACAAATTGGCTCTTGATGAATTAAATCAACTAAAGCATATAAAGGATCATCCGAAATTCTCTCAACAATCTTGGCTTTTGCATATCCTTGGAATAAAATTTTAATCCTACCATCAGGCAGTGGAACTTTTCTCATAATACTCCCAATGACACCACAATCATATATATCATCAAAGCCACGCCCACCTTCAATTTTTGATGGTGCCACAAAAATCATACTTTCATTTTGTAAAGCGGTATCTAAGGCTTTAATATTTTGCATATCATTTAAAAAAATAGGTGTTATCATAAAAGGGTATAAAAAAAGCTCATCTTCTACAAGAATGGGAAGTTTTGTTGGATAGTTTTGAGTATTTTCTAATTTCATTACATTATACCTTCTTCAAATATTTTTCTATACCATGGAAGTTCTGGTTTAATCATATCGATTTTATTAAAATCGGAATTTTCGATTTTTTGCTTATAAATCTCATAGCTTTGCTCTCTGTTTTTTTTCTGATATAACTCTGCTATACTTGTATCAAGGTAAAAAACTGCAAGATTAAATTTAGTTAGCATAGTATCGATTAAATCATTATATTGTACATTGGGATAGTTTTGATTGTATTCTTTGATTTCTTCTATTGTTTTTAGCATTAAGGCTTGGTTACGATTTGGAACAGCAAAAGAGTCAAATTTAGCTTTGATTTTTAAATATCTTATATAAGCTACATTTTTAGAATCACCAAATTTATTTAAATATTCATCAAGATAAAAATTTGCCATTTCATATTCTTCTTCACTAATATGAGCTTGAGCTAATATAAGTAAAGTTTGTTCTAATAATGGATCAGCAATATGCTCACCTGCCATTGAGGTATAGTGTTTATCAGCTGCTTCAAGATTTTTTTCTTGTAAATCTTTTATAATTTGTTGATACCATTCCATAGAACTTAGATTATATAAATCTTCAGCTTTTTTCGAGCTACATGCTCCTAAAAATAAACCTGCAATAATAAGTGAAAAAATAAAAAGTTTTTTCATTGTGTTACCTTAATAAATTTAATAATTGTAATTATAATGTTTTTATGTTTATGAAATTGTTAATTTTTAAAACTAAAATTATAGTCAAAAACTCTTAATTAGTGTAATTTTTAAAATTGGAACTAAAATTGCTTAATGAGTTGTAATTTCTTAGTTAATAGATTTTAGGAGGCAAGATGAACTTAGAAGTTAAATGTCCTATTTTAGGTTTTGAAGATACCAAAAATATGAATTTTTATAAAATAGACGAGGTTTTTTATAGACTTAAAAGCCTTGATGGTAAAGATTTTTCTTTTGTGATGATTGATCCTTATATGATCCGTCCTGATTATGATTTTGAAGTGCCTGATTATTATCAAGAATTATTAGCTTTAAATGAGCAAACTAATTTTGGTGTGTTTGTTATAGTGGCTATTAATGAGCCATTAGAAGAATCTACGGTAAATTTTTTAGCACCTGTTGTGATGAATTATGATAATAACTCTTTAGTGCAAGTGATTTTAGATACAAGCAAATATCCTAATTATTTTCAGTCTGAAAAGATTTCAGCTTTTATTAAACAAACAAAATAATGTCTGAAATTTATATTTTAGGAAATGGTGCTATGGCAAGTGCTATAGCTAAAGGTTTAGAGGATACTTATAAAGTAGTTATTGTTGCTAGGGATTTAAAAAAAGCCAGTGGTTTAAATTTAAAAGTATTATCATATGATGAGTTTGATATGGATAATAAAAATATTATTTTGGCTTTTAAACCTTATGCGTTAGAGGAAGTAGCTGTTAAATTAAAAGGCAAGGCAAGATGGCTTATTTCGGTTTTAGCAAACACTACTTTTGAGCGGCTTCATTGTATTGATGCACAAAATTATGTGAAAATTATGCCAAATACAGCAGCCGAATTTAAAGCTTCTACAACTGCTTATTTAATGGAAAAAGATTTATTTAAAGATGAAATTTTATCTTTGTTAAATACTTTTGGTAAAGCCATAAGTTTGCAAAATGAAAAAGAATTTGATATAGCTATGGTTTTGAGTGGTTGTGCTCCTGCATTTTTAGCTTTGGTAGCAGAAAGTTTAGCTAATGCAGGTGTGAAAAATGGTTTAAAAAATGAGCTTAGTTATGAGCTTACTCGCGCAAGTTTTGAAAGCTTTAGTGCTTTGTTTAATCATGCTCATCCTGCTATTATTAAAGAAAAAATTTGTTCTCCAGCAGGGGTAACTATAAAAGGAATTGAAGCTTTGGAAAAAAGAGCTTTACGCGGTGCCTTTTTTGAAGCTTTTAATGCAAGTTTAAATAAATGAAGCAAGCTTTTAGTCTCCTAGAGCTTGCTTTTTGTATTGTAATTTTATCTTTTATTTTTGGATCTTATTATCTTGTATTTGCAAATAAATCTTTAAATGTTATATGGCAAAATCAAACCCTTTTTAATGAAGAAAAAGAATTGCTAAAGAAAATTCCTTCATATAAAGCAAAAGAGATAAATATAAATACTTACAACTTTTTAGAATACACTAGTGATGAATTTAAACTCAAATCTTTAAAAATAAAAGATTTATCCTATAAAGAAGCTTTTGTGGATGAAAAAGGCTTTTAGTTTATTGGAACTTGCGTTAAGCCTTGTTATTTTGGGTATTTTGATTACTATTTTAATTAATCCAGCTATGTATATTTATAATTATAGTTTTAATGTTAAAAAATCTAGTGAAATATTTTTTGATTTAAATCAAGCTTTACTTAGCATGGAGAAAATTTATAATTCTTGCTTGAATGCAATATTTACAAGTAATTCTTTTGAGTGTTATATGAGTGCAAATGATGATATTTTTTATGATTTGTCATTAAAAAAATTAAACTTCAGTGGTATTATTTTAGAAAATAATGGAAGTTTTTTTAGCCCAAAAAGTAATTTGCATTTTATAGAAAATGGAATTTCTGAAGGAATTTTGAGCAATTATAAAGATATGCATAGTATGAAGAAGTTGAAAATATACACTAGTGATTATATGTATATTTATGATATAAAAAATTCAAAAATCTATAAAATATTAGTTGATGATAGAGAAAAAATCAATTTTTTTGATGAGAGTTTTAGCGGATTTTATACTATTTTATATGCTTATATTAAGGTGTATTTGAAAAATAAAAATATTTATATGCAAATTGATGATTTAAATCACAACAAACAAGTATTTTTATTAGCTCAAAATATTTCAAAACTTATTTTCAAGCATGATGGTGAGTTATTAAAAATTACAATTTGCAGTAATACTCAAAATAGATGTTTAGATAAATGGATGCTTTTGTGAAAAAATCATTTGCAATGATATATACAATATTTTTTATTTTATTTATTTCTTTTATTATGGCGTTTATAATAAAAATTTCTTCATATCCACCAAGAATTATGAAAGATTTAACGCTTTATACCCAAGGAAATATTTTACTTCATGATGCAAAAGAGTTTGCTAAATATTTTTTATATCAAGCCTATTTGGAGGGTAAAGAATGTTTAAGTGAATATAATTTTGAATATAATAATACAAAAATACGAATTGATTATGCTTATCCTTTGGGTGAATGTAAAAATAATAAATTAATTGCAAAGTATATTCATGCAAAAAGTATTATAGTGGTAAATATTAGTGTGTTGTTAAATACTAATAAAGCAGTAAATGAAGAAGTGTTTTTACAAAAAAGTTTTTTTATTTATCCTAGGTAGATTGAATGTAAGTTTGAATTCCAATAGCTATCATTTTTACTCCCATAGCCATAATAAAAACTAAAGCAATGCGTGAAAAAACATAAAGCACAAGCTTACCGATAACTTTTTCAATAGTAGCTGAAAAGTGAAATAAAGCAAAAATAAAAGCAAAAGTAAGTAATACAGAAGCTATGGCTATAGCTAAATTTTGATCTTCTGAAATAACTACTATGGTAGAAAGTGTTCCAGGTCCTACAAGCATAGGAAATGCCATTGGCACTATGCTTTTTTTTAATAATTCTTTGTGGCTTAATCCTTGATAGTGTTGAAATTGAGTGCTTGATGGGGTGAAAAGTAGATTTTTTGTACTCATAATGATTAAAATCAAACCACCTGCAACTCGTAAATCATTAATATCTATTTTAAATAAATATTTCATGATAAATGGTCCAGAAAGTAAAAAAACTAAAACAATACAAAATGCAGTGTAAATGATATTTCTAAAAAGTTTTTTTCTTATATCAGCATCTAGACCTTCAGTCATTGCAATAAATTGTGGAAGATTTCCAAAAGGATTTAAAACTGCTATAATAGCAACGGATGCAAGTAAAATAACATAAATTTCAGATTCTATATCTGAAAACATAAAACAACCTTTTATTTTCCCAAGCTTAAAAAGCTTGGGTTTGATTTAATAATTATAGTCCTTCAAAAGGATTAGTAACAACTTCTTTTCTATCTACGATATAAGGGATAAGTGCTACATGTCTTGCACGCTTAATAGCAACTTCAACCATTTCTTGGTGTTTTTTGCTAGTGCCTGTTAAACGGCGTGGCATGATTTTAAATCTTTCTGATAAAGCATGTTTTAGCAATGCTGTATCTTTATAGTCTATAAAATCAACTTTAGCTTCAGTATATTTACAATATTTGCGTGAGTATTTTCTTTTTTCTGCCATGTTTTTTCCTTTAAAATGGTAATTCTGTATCATCATCATATTTATCAATATCAATTTCCTTCATAGGGGCTTCCTTTTGAGGATTTTGATAGGTATTATTAGATGAATTTGTTCTAGTTTGTACTTGAGCATAAGGATCAAAGCTTTGTTGTTGATTAAAATTTTGATTATAACCATAATTTTGATTTTCAAAATTACTTTGTTGATTATTTTGTACAGTTGAACCTAGCATTTCTAAATTTTCAACTTGAATACTATGCTTTGATCTGTTTTGTCCATTTTGATCGCTCCATTGCTCAAATCTCAAACGACCTTCGATTAAAATTTTACTACCTTTATTAAGGTATTGATTAGCAATTTCTGCAGTTCTTCCAAAAAAGCTAATGTCGATAAAGCAGGTTTCCTCTCTTTTTTCTCCTGTATTTGTACTAAATCTTCTTGTTACAGCTATAGCAGAAGAGCCTATTGCGCTACCTGATGGAGCATAACGCATTTCTATGTCCCTTGTAAGATTCCCTACTAAAACGACTTTGTTAAACATTAATTAGCCTTCTGTGCTTTCACTAGCTTTAATTTCTTTTTTATTTTGTTTGATACCCTTGCTTAGTCTTTCCCAAGCTGCAATTTCTTTTTTATTTTCATATTTTACGATTAAAAATCTGATTACTTCTTCAGTGATTCTTAATACCCTTTCAAGCTCTGCTATTAAATTTGTAGGAGCTTTGAAATAAATCACAAAATAAGTTCCTCTTTCATATTTTTTAATTTTGTACGCAAGTTTTCTTGTTCCCATTGGAACTACGCTTTCAATTTCTGCGCCATTTTTTGTAAGGACTTCTTTTACGAATTCCAACTTAGCACTTACTTCTTCTTCTGTAAGTGTTGGTTTTAATATGAATAAAACTTCATAATGTCTCATTTAATTTCTCCTTATGGATATAAAGCCTAAAATTTTAGGCAAGGATTTTGCATAAAATGCAAATTTCATTTTACCATAAGTTTTCTTAATTTAACTTTTTAATATGGAGCTAAGTTGTAAAAGTGTTGCGATTAAAAATTCTTTTTTTTCTATTTTAGAATTCTTTTTTAATTCATATTCGCAATTACAAAGTGTCAGAAAGATATTTTTATATTGTGATATTTTGATCATAAGAGCTTGTTTTTGAAGATTTTGTGCCACAGAAATAGGTGGAGCATAGCCTAAAATTTCTTTCAAGTCTAAATTTCCATAAATTTTAACATATAAAGCTATTTTAAAAAGTCTAGAAAAATTTGCATATAAGGCATTAATCAATGCTATTTCATTGTAATTTTCTAAAATATTTTCAAGTTCACTCCTTAAATCTTTTTTTTGCATTAATTTATCAAAAAAACTTTCAAAATTAATAGTACTTAAACTATAACAATGCTCTTGGATGATTTTTTCATCGATATTTAGACCACTAAATTTATTTAACTCATTAGCCGCTAAATATAAATTTTCATTAAAATTATAAAAAAGAGCATAAAGGGCATTTTGAGTAATGTTAATATTTAATTCTTTAGCTTTTAAAGCTAGTAATTCCATGCCTTCCTTAGCTGAATTTACTTTATAAAATCTACAAAAATTATTAGCAAAAATTTTCTCCGCTTCACTTTGTTTGGAGCTTTCATCATAAATTTCAAGTAAAAAATAATTATCTTGCGAATTTTGACAAAGCTGTAAAAGTTGCTTGAGTTCTTTACTTGGGATTTTCTTTTGAGTTTTGATTTCTAGCAATTTTCTTTCGCTAAATAAGGAAGCGCTAGATAAATAATCATATGCTTGCTTAAAATCATATTCTTCAAAATAAAATCTTAAACTCTCATCAAAAGAGTATTTGTCTTTAATAAATTTAGTATAAAGCTCTATTTGGAAATTATCCGCTCCATAAAGTAAGAAATAATTAGGAAAATTATTGCTATTAAGTAAGCTTTGGAGTTGATTTTTATACATTTTGGTTTCTTTCTAAACTAAAATGCTTGGTGATTTTGCCAAAAATTTTAGCACTAACAATATCTACTTCAGTGATTTCTACTTCTATATTTTCTAATAAATTTGCCCTTGAACCTATGATGGTAATCAAAGCCCCCTTAATTTCATCATTTAATTTTACTTGCAATGAACTTTGATTTTCTACCACTAAAGCCTTAAATCTTTTTCCTATATTTTCTTTTGCCCATCTTGCAAATTTTCTATCCATGAAATGCCAAGCAACTTTATCTGCTTCTCTTTCTAATAAGCTTAATTCCTCACAAGTGCTTTGTATGTTTAAAAGCAAATAATTAAACATTTTTTCATCATTATTGATTTTAGCTTTTAAAAGTCTATGTAATATAAGATCAGAATATCTTCTAATAGGACTTGTAAAATGGGTATATTTATCAAAACCTAAGCCAAAATGCCCTGCATTTTCACTAGAATATTCTGCTTTTTTTTGCGCTTTGATGATGAGTTTATCTACTTCTTCTCTTATATTTAGCTCATTTGCTAAGACTTGAATGTCTTTAAATAATTCTATGACATTATTTTTAGGATTAATATCTATACTAAGTGTTGAAAGATCAGCTAGCAATTGATCTATTTTTTTATAATCAGGATTTAAATGATTTCTAAAAACTCCTATATCAATGAGTTTTGCTGCAGCTTTATTAGCTAAAAGCATGCAATCTTCGATTAAATTATGCGAGGCAGTGTTATTTTCAAGGCGTGTTTTTGTGAGTTTATTATTTTCATCTAAAGTCATTCTTAGCTCTTGGGTTTTAAACTCACAAGCATTTTTTAATCGTTTTTTTCGTAAATTTTGAGTGATTTTGAAAACCTCATAAAGCCAATTGATTGCGCCTAAATCTTCTTGCTTTTGTAAATACTCATCAACTTCATCGTAATTAAAACGGCGTTTTGAGTTGATAATAGCCTCAAAAAGCTCTTCTTTAATCACTTCATTGTTTTGATCTAAGCTTATTTTAAAACAAAATGCTAATCTATCTTTATTAGGTTTTAGTGAGCAAATATTTTCACTCAAAGCTCTTGGTAACATAGGTATAGCAATATGAGGAAAATAAATCGAAAAACCCCTCGATCTTGCTTCTTTATCAATAGCACTATAAGCATGCACATAAGTACTTACATCAGCTATGGCTACATAAATAGCATGCTCATTTTTATCATAATAAATTGCATCATCAAAATCTTTTGCATCAATTGGATCAATGGTACAAAAATTTAAATTTCTAAGATCTTTTCTTGATGGATACATACTCGCATCAACTTCATTTCCATAAGCTCTTGCTTCATTTTCACATAAATTATCAAAAACTGCATTTTTATTAAAAAGTGCTAAGGAAAGTTTTTCATCTACAAAATCATCATCAATATGCCCTATCACTTCAGTGATATTATTATCATGATTTTCTATTTTTAAAATAGTTCCTAAAGGTAGAGTTTTTAAGGATTTTTGAGAGGCTTTTAAGGCACATGTGAGTCCTGTTTGAATATTTACTCCAAGGACTGCTTCGCCGTATTTTTTAGTTATAACCAAAGAAGTTTCATGGGCTCTTTTAAGTATTAAGATAACTTTAGCACTTGGACGCTTTTTTTTAAGAGGAAGTAATTTTGCCACAACTATATCAGCATAATTTGCTCCTTTTAAATTTTTATTTTCTATGAGCAAATCACGCTTAAAAACAGGATCAAAACTTTCTAAAAATCCCGTTCCATTAGCTGAAATATCAATCTTACCAAAAGTAAAGCCATCTTTTAAATAGTATTTGTTTTTATAAAATTTAATGATATCGCAAGTTAGCAACTCTCTAATGATTTGCTTGCTTTTATTGGTAATTTCATCAGCATTTAGACCATAGCTTAGTTGATTAAATAATTCTTTCATAATACTCTTTATAGTAATTTTTCAAAACTTAAATTTTATCATAAAAGGATTAAATTTATATTTTTTAGTTATAATCTTTGCTTTAATTTTAATTTTAGGAGTGCATAATGGCTGTGTCAATTTATTATGATAAAGATTGTGATATTAATTTAATAAAATCAAAAAAAGTAGCTATTATAGGTTTTGGCTCTCAAGGTCATGCTCATGCTATGAATTTAAGAGATAGTGGTGTAGAAGTGATCATAGGCTTAAAAGAGGGTGGGCAAAGTTGGGCAAAAGCTCAAAAAGCAAATTTTATAGTAAAAAGTGTAAAAGAAGCTACTAAAGAAGCAGATTTGATTATGATTTTAGCTCCTGATGAAATTCAAAGTGAAATTTTTAATGAAGAAATTAAAACTGAATTAAAAGCAGGTAAAACTCTAGCATTTGCACATGGATTTAATATCCATTATGGACAAATTGTTGCTCCAAAAGGTATAGATGTGATTATGATAGCTCCTAAAGCTCCAGGTCATACTGTAAGACA
>NZ_JAKMRT010000030.1:0-6228 GCF_025772225.1 Campylobacter sp. IFREMER_LSEM_CL1097
TTACAAAATAAAAAGAAGGTTTTAGTATTTATTAAGTGGTAGAAAATCAGAAAAGTTATTTAGAAATTTTATTTAGTAGTAATACTTTAATTTAATATTTTTAATTAGCCATAGTTGATATTTTTGGTTTTTGATATAAAATATTAATTTTTATAATGTATTGTATCTTTTTTATTTTTGGAGGATATATGAAAAAATTATTTTTAACTTTAACGTTTGGTTTTACAAGCTTATTGGCTAATGAAAAAATATTAAATATTTACGAAAGTCCCACTTGTGGATGTTGCGATCTTTGGGCTAATTATATGAAAGATAAAGGCTATAAAGTACAAATACACAAAAGTGAAGATTTTTTAAAAATAAAAGAAAAAATGAATATTCAGCCTATGTATCAAAGCTGTCATACTGGCGTGATTGATGACTATGCTATAGAAGGGCATGTTCCTGAAGATGCAGTTGCTTGGCTTTTGGAAAATAAACCTGAGGATGTTATAGGTATTTCTGCTCCTGGTATGCCTCAAGGAAGTCCTGGAATGGAACAAGGTTATGAAGAAGAATATCCTGTAGTTTTGATGCTTAAAAATGGAGATTATAAAATTTATGGGATCTATAAAGGACATAATTTAATCAAGACAAACTAAGCAATTTTGCTTAGTTTATTTTATATATTAATGGTATTCTTATATGAAAAGTTTTTTCATACTGTGGAAAATTCTTAGACGCTATATGTATAGTTTCTAAGGCACTATCGTTCAATAATTTATATTTTGATGGTTTTAATATTTTTAAGTTTAATAGATTTTTATCTTTAGTCCATGTAAATTCTACTAAAATTTCGCCACTCATCCGCATTTTTCGAGCTTGCCTAGGATAAATTAAAGCTTTATCTATAGCTTGCTTAACTTCTTTTAAAAGTTCATTGTTATTAGTTAAAGATATACTTTCTTGAGAATTTATCAGGATGTTTTTTTCTTGAGATGTTATTTTTTGAGATTTTATTTCCTCTTTTAATCGATTTGTTGCTTTAGTATCGGTTGAAGTATTTATTTTTTTAGGTTGAACGATAGGTTTTTCTTTTACTTGTTCTATTTTTTTTATTTTTTCTTGTTTAGATTGTTCGTTTTTTATTTTAGGAGAATCTTGTAAAAATTGTTTTATAGCTATATTAAATTTTTCTTCCTTTGTAGTGTTATGTTGTATATGTAAAAAATTCTTAGTATAAAGAAAAACAAAAAGTAAAGGTAAAAAGATAAATAAAGTAATGAAAAATGATTGATTTTTATGATTACTTATAAAAGTCTTCATCTTTTTTGCTCTGTTAAAATTTGAAAATTTTCATGATTTTTATTTTTTAAAATATCAATAATTTTTACAAAGCTTTCAAATTTTGCTTCTTTATCACTTTTTAACTCTACTAAGGTTTTAGAATTTATAGTGTCAAATTTTTCTTTTATTTCTTCTATGGAAACTGTTTTTCCATCGATATAAAATTTATTTTCTTTATCGATTAAGATGCTTATTTTGTCTTTATTTTCACTTTTGGAATTTGAATTTTCACTTTGAGGTAGATTGATTTTGATTTCACCATGTGCGATAAAAGTGGATATACTTAAAACAATGGCTAGTAAAACAAGCATTATATCTATAAAAGGAATAATATTTAAACCTTCATTTTTTGGCAATTTAAGCATTTTTATCCTTAAAAATACGATATGCATTACTCAAAGTTGATATTTTTCTAAGCAATCCATTATAAGCCATCAAAGAAGGGATGGCAACTAAAATTCCCAAAGCAGTAGCCTTTAAAGCCAGCGATAAGCCAATAACAATAGATTTTACATCAATATTTCCACTTGCTCCCATGTCGTAAAATGTAATCATAATCCCTACTACAGTTCCTAAAAGTCCTACATAAGGAGCGTTAGTATAAATAATATAAAGCATAGTGATATTTTCACTAATTGCATCATCAAATTTTTCTTGGCATTGATAATCATTTAGTTTAATTTTTCTAAAAAATAAGATGCGTTCTATAGTGCACCATATAGCAATAAATGCCATTAACCCTAAAACAATAAATATAATTAAGTCAATATAAGTTTTTAAAAATTCCATACATCCTCGCTTTAAAAATTTTTGTGATTATATTACTGAAAATTAAATTATTTATTAATAACAATTATCATAATTGATATAATAAATTTATTTTAAATTAATAATTATTATCATAATATTCCAACTTTGAAAATTTTGTTTATTTATGAAAGGAAATAATGAAAAATTATTGCTTGTCAGTTTGTGTTGCTAGTCTTTTGGTCTGTAATGCTTTATCACAAGAAGTTTTATTAGATAGCTCTATAGTGAGTGCTTCGGGATTTTCTCAAGATATCAAAGAAGCTCCTGCTACTATAAATGTGATTGGTAAAAAAGATTTAGAGAGTAAGCCTTATAGAGATGTTGCCGAAGCTATTGCTGATATTCCTGGTATAGATTTATTTGCTAGTAAGGGAAAAACTGGATCTTATAATATCACCATGAGAGGTATTACCGGATACACTTTAATTTTAATCGATGGGCGCCGTCAAGGGATAGGTGGAGAAGTAGGACCTAATGGTTTTAATGAGATTTCAAATTCATTTTTACCTCCAATTTCTAGCATAGAAAGAATAGAAGTGATAAAAGGACCAATGAGTACTTTATATGGTTCTGAAGCTTTAGGTGGTGTTGTAAATATCATCACAAAAAAAGTAAGCGATAAATGGGAAACATCAGTTAGTTTAGATAGTATTTTTAATGCACATAAAGAATGGGGCAATACTTATGGCACAAGTATATATTCAAGTGGCCCATTGATGAATGATCGTCTAGGATTAACCTTACGTTTTAGAGGGTTTTATAGGGAACAATCTAATGTTGAATTTAGTAATGGAAGTGGACAAAGAGTGCAAGGTGATCAGGCTCAAAGTCCTACAAAAGCTAATAATTTTAGTTTAGGAACTAGGTTAAATTACTTAGTAGATGATTATAATATCTTGATATTTGATATTGATTTTTCAAGAAATCACTATGATAATAAAAAAGGCCAACTAGGCACATTAACAAAACCAACAGATAAAAATGATGGCTCTTTAACAGGTGGTTATACAGACACTATGCAAGTAGATAAGTTGGTAACTTATTTAAGTCATGAGGGTGTGTATGAAGATTTTTCGATTACTTCTACCTTGCAGTATAACCGTGTAAGTAACGATGGGCGTGAGGTAGTTGGCCAAGCAAATCAGCCATTTTTAGGGCAAAATAGAGATATAGTTGCTGAAGATATTATTATAGATACAAAATCAGTTATTCCTTTAGGTCAAAGTCATATTTTAAGCGTGGGTGGTGAGTATAGACTTGAGAAAATGCAAGATAAAATTGCTAATCCTACTAATTTTGATCAATATTTATTAGCTTTTTTTGCAGAAGATGAATATAGTATAAGAGATGATTTAAGATTTACTTTTGGAGCAAGATATAATTATCATGAAATTTTTGGAAATAACATTTCTCCAAGAGCTTATTTAGTTTATAATCCTACTAGTGAGCTTACTTTAAAAGGCGGTGTTTCAACAGGCTTTAGAACCCCATATGCTAATAGATTGATAGCTGGTGCTTATAATTATAGTGGACAAGGTAAATATCCTATGTATGGAAATCCGAATTTAAAAGAAGAAACATTGCTTAATTATGAACTAGCCGCTGTTTATAATAATGATTTGTTTTATATTTCAGCAACTGGCTTTTTAACAAATTTTAAAGATAAAATTTCTAGTCAAAAATTTAGTAAAGAAAGTATGATTTTGGGTATTGGAAAATGTGAAGCTGATACATGCTATCAGGCGATTAATCATGGCAAGGTTGAGTATAGAGGCATAGAACTTGGAGCTGGGGTTACTCCTGTAGAGCATTTAAATTTAGATTTAGCTTATACTTATCTTGATAGTGAAATTAAAGATGCGCAAGATAAAACTATGATAGGAAAACCAGAAATTGATAGTCTAAAACACAATATCATGCTAAAAGCAAGTTATAATATCTTTAGCAAATTCACTCCATGGATAAAAGGCGAATGGCAAATAGATCGTTATATGGGTGATACAAATATTAATAGAGAGTATTATCAAGATGTCTTTTTAGCTTCTATGGGTGTGCGTTATGATATCAATAAAAAATGGAATATTAATGCGGCAATTTATAATCTTTTTGATAAAAGTTTTACAAATGATTGGGAGTCCTATAAAAACAAAGGTGAAGATACTTGGGTAAATACTTATAATCGCATAGAAGAAGGAAGAAGAATTTATATTTCAATCAACGGCAGTTTTTAATTTTGTATAGTTGGGGAGCCAAAGAGCTTATTGAGAGCTTCTTTGGTTTCGTCTTTAGGATCGTATTTTTTAGCATCTTTTTTAAAATTTTCAAAATGTTCATTTAAATTCGGAGTACTTTTTATTTCTTGTTTTATAGGAGTTTTGAATATATCTTGTAATTTTTGGGTATCTATAGTTTCTATTTTTTGAATTTTAATTTGTGTTTTTTCTCCAAAAAGCTCATGAAGCAAGACTTTGATTAATTTAAAGCCATTGTTTAGGGTTTTTCTATCATCATCTTTAGCATGTGAGCTAATACTTAAAATATCATCTTCAAAAGAAATAAACTGCGTAGTTTTTTTGAAAACTTCAGCTAAATCATAATCTCTTTTGTAAATAGCTTTTAACAAACTTTCATAAGGATTAAGTTTTTCTTCTTTAATTGTTTGTATAGAAAGAATTTCTTGTTGTTTTGGGCTTGGTGTATTATCTTGTTTTGGACTTTTACTGTAAATAGCCTCATCAATACTTTTTAGATAAGTTGCTTCTATAAGCATGAAAGCCATAACACAAAGTACAAAACTATCATCATCGCTAGAATTTAACATAGTCTTAGCACGCGAAAGAATTCTAAAAAATCTTTCGTAAATTAACATAGAAAAAAGATTGTTTTTGGCAAAAAATGCTTCTTTTAAAAAAAATATCATCTCATCAATGACATTGCTTGCCTCGTAATCTTCAAATTCTTTTAAAAACTCAAGAACTTTATCTTTATCGCTAGCTAAAATGGCTTGATAAAATTCTTCAATTTTAGATGGATCTAAAAAGCCTAGCATCGCAGTAATTTTTTGTGTTTGTATATGATTTTGACAATATACTATGGCTTGATCTAATAAAGTTAGAGTATCTCTTAAAGATCCGTTTCCACTTCTTGCTATGAGTTTTAAAGCTTCTTTTTCATAATTGATATTTTCTTTTTCTAAAATCCACTCAAGATGATTTAAGATATCGTGGATAGAAATTTGCTTAAATCTAAAATGCTGCGTTCTTGAAAGAACCGTAGCAGGAAGTTTTAAAGGGTCAGTTGTTGCTAGTATAAATTTTACATAGCTTGGTGGTTCTTCCAAGGTTTTAAGCAAGGCATTTGCTGCTTGTGGGGTAAGCATATGCACTTCATCGATAATAAAAATTTTAAACCTAGCTAAAGATGGAGCGTACTTAACTTGCTCGATAAGCTCTTGAATGTCTTCTAAGCTTCTATGGCTTGCAGCATCCATTTCTATAATGTCTATATTAGAGCCACTGAGTGAAGATAAGCATTGAGAACATTCTCCACAAGGATTAGCACTTGGTCCCTTTTCGCATACTAGAGCTCTTGAAAAAATTCTTGCACTTGAAGTCTTTCCGCTTCCGCGTAATCCTGAAAACAAATAAGCATGTGCTAAGCGGTTATTTTCAAGAGCATATTTTAAGCTTGTAGAAACAGTATTTTGTCCTACAAGCTCATTGAAATTTTTTGGTCTGTATTTAACAGCAAGAGCTTGGAGCATTACTACTCATTCATGATGGATAACAACTCTTCATTGCTTTTGGTTTTTAGCATTTTAGAGTATAAGAATTTTAAAGCTTCTATATCATCCATTTGTGAAATAGCTGACCTAATTGCCCAAATTTTTTGAAGTTTTTCAACACCTTGGAGTAATTCTTCTTTTCTAGTACCTGATTTTATGATGTTAATTGCAGGGTAAATTCTTCTGTCTGAAATATTTCTATCAAGAACGATTTCACTATTTCCCGTTCCTTTAAATTCTTCAAAAATCACTTCATCCATTCTTGAGCCTGTTTCTATCAAAGCAGTTGCTATGATGGTTAATGAGCC
>NZ_JAKMRT010000031.1:0-5806 GCF_025772225.1 Campylobacter sp. IFREMER_LSEM_CL1097
TAAAATGAAATTAGAGATCTAAAAATTTTAAAATCATATCCACATTCTCATTAAGATCTTCTTTTATTATGTGTACATGCGGGTTTTTAGGATTTTCATAAGGACTGTCTATACCTGTGAAATTTTTAATCTCTCCGTTTCTTGCTTTTTTATAAAGTCCTTTTGGATCTCTTTTTTCACAAATTTCCAAAGGTGTATCAACAAATATTTCTATATATTCATCCTCATCTAAAAGATCTTTTATAAGCTTTCTATCTTTTTCAAAAGGTGATATAAAAGCGCAAAGTACTATCATGCCGGCATCTATAAAAAGCTTACATACTTCTCCTATACGTCTTATGTTTTCCACTCTTGAAACCTCATCAAAACCCAAATCTTTATTAAGTCCATGACGTACATTATCCCCATCTAAAAGATAAGTATGAAAACCTTGCTCAAAAAGTTTTTTTTCAACCGCATTAGCCAAAGTAGATTTACCACTACCACTAAGCCCACTAAACCACAAAACACATGGTTTTTGATTTTTAAGTTTAGCTCTTTGAGTTTTTGTAATGCTACTTGTATACCAAGTTAAATTTTTACTCATTTTTTTCCTTAAAAACTAAAAAATACCGGAGTTATAGTTAAAACAATAACTGAATAAGTCAAAGAAACTATCCATCCTATTTTTATAAAATCAGTAGTTTTATACCCACAAATTGAACCTACCATCAAGTGAGTTTGATAACCATGTGGCATTAAAAAAGCACAACTTGCCCCATAAGCAACCGCTAATATAAATGGAGTTGGATTAACTTCAAGCGCTAAAGCAGTACTATAAGCAATAGGAAAAGCCAAAGCTGCAGCAGCGTTATTGGTAATGATTTCAGTTAAAAGCAAAGTTAGAAGATAAATTCCCACAAAACTACCATATAATCCATACACTCCAAAAGTTCCTATAACAAATTCAGCCAAATCTTTAGCTAAACCACTATCAACTAAAACTTTAGTTATAGCTAAAGAAGATCCTACTATGATAAAAATTTCCAAAGGAAAGCGTCTTTTTACTTCATCAAAACTTATGATTTTAAATATAAACAAGCAAGCTAGAAACACTAGCAACGCTTTAAGCAAAGACACTAATTCCAAAGCAGATAAAGCGATAATAGTTAAAAATGCAAAAATCACTATAAAACTTTGGATATTACTTAACTTTTGATTTTGCATGATATTTGAGATAATATAAAAGTTTTTATTGATATTATCTCTTGAGTGAAAATCCTTACCTATGCTTAAAATAAGCCTATCTCCAGCTTGTAATAAACTTTGGCCGATTTTTGAAATATTTTTTGAGCCTCTTTTTAAGGCTACAATCCCTGCATCAAATTTAGCTCTAAAATTTGCTTCTTTAACACTTTTTCCTATCAAATTTGACTCAGAATTTATAACAACATCTACTAAGTTTAATGTTTCTAGTTTTAAATCTTGTGAGCCAATTTGCAAGCCATCAAATTTTTTCAAAGCTTCTAAATGTGTAATATCTCCACTAAAAACTAATACATCTCCTTCTTTAATAAGCTCATTATGACTAACAGGGGTAATAAGCTCATCTTTTCTTTGAATTTCAAGTAAAAACAAAAACTCTAAATTTCTTAAGCCATTTTCTTGTATAGTTTTCCCCACTAATGAGCTATTTTTCAATACTTTAGCATTGATTAAATACTCATTAATGACATTTTCTCTTTCTTTATACTCAGGCAATAAAAAGCTAAAAATCAAAAGCACTATAAGCACTCCAACACTTATACAAAAACCCACCGCAAAAAAATCAAAAATCTTTAAACTTTCCAAACCATTTTGCACTACAAAAGAATTGACTATCAAATTAGTTGAAGTGCCTATCAAAGTCATAGTTCCACCAACTATGGAAAAATATGAAAGAGGGATGAGTAGTTTAGAAGGAGCTTGAAATTTGTTATTTTTTATAATACTCATAAAACTCGCCACTACTGCAGTATTATTTAAAAAAGCTGAAATACTAGCTGTAACAACTCCAAGCTTTAAAAGTGATAGATGATAATTTTTACCTATGATAAATTTAGAACACCAACTTATCACAACGCTTTTTTCTATAGCTAGTGAAACTAACAAAAGCAAAACAAGCACTATCAAAGATTCGCTCGTATAAGAGCTAAGCCAAGTATTTAAATTTAAATACCCCAAAAGATAATAAAGCACAGCTACACTACCAAATAAAATAAAAGGTTTAATTTTATTGCTAATTAACAAAATAAGCAAAATTAAAATACTTAATGCAACAATAATTTTCATATTTTTTTACATTCCCATTCAGGATAGTTTTTTCTAATGTAAGCATTAAGTTCTATTTCTGCTTGAGTATAAATTCTACTCTTTTCTTCGCTTGCTAAAATTTCTTCTACCATACCCGCTGCTAAGGTTTCATTAGAGTATTTATCTATGATGATAAAACTTCCTAAAGTTTTATTGTCCTTGTAAGCTTTAAGGGCTGTTTTTTTATTAAGCTTTAAGGTGCATTTAGCAATATCATTGAGTTTTAATTCATCGCTTTGAAATTCTTTGAAAGTATTAATGTCTTTTTTAAAATCAATTTTTTCAAATACTACATTAGTAGTTAAATTTGCTATTTTGATAAGATAATTTTCATTTAAATTAAATTTAACCTCACTCATCCATATTACCATAGCTTTAAAAGAATTTGAAATTTCTATACTATGATTTTTAGAAGCTATTACATCGCCTCTTGAAATGTCTATCTCATCTTCTAAAGTTAAAGTTATAGCACTTGGAAAGCTAACATTTTTAGCACTTTGAACCTTTTCATTTTTATCGGGTATATTTAGGCTTTTAATACTAGGTGTGATGATTTGTTTTATTTTACTTGTTTTTAAAGAAGGTAAAATCACAACTTCATCTTTGATATTTATACTACCACTAGCAATATTTCCACAAAAACCTCTAAAATTTAAATGAGGGCGATTGACATATTGCACACTCATGATAAACTCATCACTTAAACTAGTAGCAATAGGCAAAGTATCTAAAAGCTCAGATAATGTTTTTCCATCATACCAAGGCATATTAATGCTTTTAGAAGCTATGTTGTCTCCATCTAATGCACATATAGGAACAAAGTGGGTTTTAATATGTTCATGATTTTTTAAGCATGGTAGAATTTCTTGATAATTTTTGCAGATTGTATTAAAAATTTCTTGATTATAATCAATCAAATCCATTTTATTCACAGCAATAATAAATTGCCTTATACCAAGCAAACTCGCTATGTAAGAATGTCTTTTAGTTTGAGTTAAAACCCCTTTTCTTGCATCTACAAGTATGATAGCAATATCAGCTGTGCTAGCACCTGTTGCCATATTTCTAGTGTATTGCTCATGGCCTGGGGTATCTGCTATGATGAATTTTCTTTTTTCACTTGTGAAAAATCTATATGCTACATCTATAGTTATACCTTGCTCTCTCTCGCTTGCAAGACCATCTACTAAAAGCGCAAAATCAAGCTTTTCCCCTGCATTACCAAGCTTTTTACTATCTTTTTCTAAAGATAAAATTTGATCTTCAAAAAGCATTTTTGCATCATAAAGCATTCTGCCTATAAGGGTAGATTTGCCATCATCTACACTACCACAAGTGATAAATCTACAAAGCTCTTTATTTTCATGTTCTTTTAGGTATTTTTCTACATTTGTTTTCATTAAAAATACCCCTCTTTTTTCTTTTTTTCCATACTTGCTTCTTCATCAATGTCTATAAGCCTACCTTGTCTTTCACTTGTTTTAGAAAGCAAAAGCTCTTCGATGATTTCTAAAACATTGCTAGCACTTGAGTTTATAGCTCCAGTTAGTGGGTAGCAACCTAGGGTTCTAAAACGGACCAATTCTTCTTTGGCATTTCTAGCAAGTTCTTTTGGCATACGCTCATCATCAACTAAAATTTTAGCCCCCATATACTCTACAACCGGTCGTTTTTTAGCAAAATAAAGACTTGGTAAAGGAATATTTTCTTTATAAATATACTGCCATATATCAAGCTCAGTCCAATTGCTCAGTGGAAAAACTCTTATGGATTCACCTTTTTTATGACGACCGTTGTAAATATCCCATAATTCTGGGCGTTGATTTTTTGGATCCCATGAGTGATTTTCATCACGAAAAGAATAAATTCTTTCTTTTGCACGCGATTTTTCTTCATCGCGTCTTGCACCACCAAATACCGCATCAAACTGATACAAATCAAGCATTTGTTTCAAACCTTGTGTTTTAGCAATATCTGTATGCATGGATGAACCATGTGCAAATGGAGAAAGATTTAATTCTTTGATTTTAGGGTTTTGATAAACTATAAGTTCCATGCCAAGCTCTTTGGCGCGTTTGTCTCTAAATTCTATCATCTCTTTAAATTTCCATGTGGTATCTACATGCACTAAAGGAAGTGGAGGTAAGCTTGGATAAAATGCTTTTTGTAAAAGATGAAGCATAACCGAACTATCTTTACCTATACTATAAAGCATAGCTGGTTTTTCAAATTCAGCTACCACCTCACGGATGATATGAATGGACTCTGATTCTAAATACTCCAAATAACTTTTCATTGCAAAAATAACCCTTAATTACTGATTGCATAATCTTACTATAACTTTTCAAATTCTTGATAATACTTCCAAGAAGCCACAATACTTGATTTATTTTTCTCAATTATACTTAAATGATTGTTAAAAATTTTTTTAGCTTCTTGCAATATCTCGGGATTTTTTGCAAATATCTTTAATATTCTTTCTTCTCCATTAGTCACTTTATTTTTTTTATGCATTTCAAGTAATGGTAAAAATTCACGTAAATACGCTATCATTTTATCTAACATTATTTTATTTTTTATAAGTACATTAAATTTTGATTCTTCTACCAAAAACAAAACGTTATCTTGTTTGGATATCATTTTAGTAATATCCAAGCACGCTTCTTTGGTAAATTTGAAGAAATTCATATACCAATAAGATTGTAAAAAAAATTTACCATCCACTGCTGATACCCAATCAGGATCAACAATAAAAATTTCAATAGTATCGATTCTTTTTAAATAATTTGTATCTATTTCATTTGTAATGAGATCATCTTCATGCAATGATAAAATAGCCGGTAAATAACTGAAATTACGATCCATAAAAAGATTTTTACAATTAATTTTATCAGAATTTATATTAACTTTTAAATCAAATAACTCAATAATTTTCTCTAAAGAAAGCGATATATTATCACCTATAAAGTCCGACATGTCAAAAAATAGATCATTTTTTATATTAAAAAGTTTAGACCTAAGTAGATCATCATGAAATGTCATATATCTATAATTAAGCCAAAAATCAATATTATCTATATTAACATTTGGTTTTTGAGTCCATGCTCCATTAGAATTATGATATAGAATTAAATTATCAACCACATCTTTTGGGCTATGGTTTATTGTGAAAAATTTTTTACTAGGATCATTAGTTCTTTTACAATAAATATAGTGCTTCAACATACCTATAGGATCTCTAGTTATATTTACACCATTGGAAGTAGAAATTAATCCATATAACTTATCACCTTCTTGAAGATATTCTCTACATGTTATATAGTTATTATTATCATGATATGATAATAATCTTTTAAACACATGAATATAACATTTTTTTTCACACTGAAATGATGTAGCTGATACCGTTTTACAGCCAATTTTAGTCATATAATCAATAAAAGCTGCCCCGCCTGTACCATGAGAACACCAATAA
>NZ_JAKMRT010000032.1:0-4891 GCF_025772225.1 Campylobacter sp. IFREMER_LSEM_CL1097
ATAAGTATAATTTTTTGAAAAATATTATAAGTTATTTTATGCAGTTATAAAAGACTAAAGATGTATATTTTTTATTTCAACTAAATTTTAGTTTATATTTTTGCTTAAATAAATTTGAAGTTTAAAAATGTAGATTAGTTATTTTCTTGACTTTTAGGATAATCAAAAAACACAACTTCCCCGCTGTGTTCTTTTATATCTTTAAATTCTTTTATATCAAATTGCATACATAAAATAGCAGAAGTTGGAAAGTTTTCTAAGTCTATATGAGCTAGATACTCACAAAGTTCTTGCAATAAAGGATTGTGCATAATTAGCACTACCCTACTCTCTTTTGATTCTTTTATAAAATTTAACACATCCTTTAAATTACCATCATAAAAGCTTTTTTCTATCTTGATATCTTTTTCTTTTAAAGAAAAGCTTTTACAGAGTTTTTGTGCTGTTTTTATACAACGCTTAGCAGGACTTGAGATAATGCTTTGGGCTTTAAATTCTAAATCCTTAATCCTATAAATCATAGTTTTTAAATCATCTTTTCCACTAGAACTAAGTTCTCGTTGTAAATCTTGATCGTAATTTTCTTTTTGAGCTTTAGCATGACGAATAAAATAGATATATTTCATCTTATAACCTTAAATTTACCCAAAGCATATCCACATATAAAGCCAAAAATATGTGCATACCAAGCTATATTAACACCCATAAAAATAGGCACAAAACTCATTAATAATATAGCCACGATAAGTCCTTTGGTGGCGGTTTTATCCAAATATGCATAATACCCCATTAAAACACATATAGCACCACTTGCACCCACTACATTTACAAAACTACCATCAAAACTTAAATACACATAAAAAGCACTAAGTAAAGAGCAAAGAATTCCACCGATTAAATAAAGCAGGGCAAATTTAAAACTTTTTAAGTATTTTTCAAGCATAGAACCAAATTGAAAAAGCACTATCATATTTAAAATCAAATGAGGCCAATTTCCATGCATAAATATTGAGCTTAAAATTTGCCAATAAAATCCTTGAAAAAAAAATAAATTTAAACCCAAAATAGTATCTAAATTTAAAGAACCAAAATAAAGATAATTTACAAAAATAAATACAATAACATTAAAAGCGATTAAAAATGAAGCTACCATTGCCCTACTTTGTATTTTTGATAATTATAACAAAAAGCTATTTAAATTCTAGCTTACACATAAAATTCACATTAATAAGATACAATATCGTCAAAAATACAATAAGGTTAAAAATGAAAAAACTAGCTTTAGCTTTTTTGATTAGTTTAAATACTCTTAATGCTGGTATAGTCATAGCACCTGATTCTTTGCCGGTAAATATCAAACAATTTATTAAAGATTACTTTAATGCAGAGATTGGTCTAGTAGAACAAGATGGATATTCTTACGAAATTTATTTAAGTGATGGAAGTGAAATTGAGTTTTCACTCAATGGAGAATTTAAAGAAGCTGAAAATTTCAGATCTTTAAATTATGCTATTTTGCCTTTAGCAATACAAAATACCATTAAAAATACCTATCCAAATGCAGCGATTATTGAAATAGAAAGAAAAATTTCATATTACAAAATAGAACTTAATAATCAAATGAAACTTTATATTGATGATAATGGGACTATTTTAAGACAAAAATTTGACGATTAAAATTGTTTAAGATCAAATAAGCAAGTTTTAAATTTTCTTCTAAAAAGGCTTTAACCCTTATCAAAACTTATAAAAATTTCAATTGCTCCGGCAGAATAAGGAGCTTTATCATAGGCTCCGTATTGATTTTCTCACCTTAAATATTGATTTTACTTTGTTTGGACAAAATCATAATTAGTACTACTCTTTGTCAAACTAGATAAACAAATATCAAATTTTTCCTAAAATATTTAGTATAAATGTATTTTCATTATAGGTATATAACTCACACATAAGCTAAAATTTTTTAAATATTTACTCCTCTTGCACTCTTACTATCAGGCTTTTTGGTAGCTTAAAATATTCAATCCATTCTTGTTCTTTTTGTCTCATTTGTCCTTGATCTACCTCATGATCATATCCTTGTAAATGAAGCATAGCATGTATAAAAAGTAATGCCATCTCTTCTTCATTACTGTGTTTATACTCCATTGCTTTTTTACTTACTTCATCTAAATTTATCACAATACTGCCAAGTAAATTTTCACAATTTTGTATCAAAGGAAAAGATAACACATCTGTAGTTTTATCTATACCTCTTTGACTAAAATTAATCTCACGCATAACTCTTTCATCTACCAAAACAAGCTCTATATTTTGATCGCTCATTTTCTGGGCTATTTTTTCAAGAAAAGAAATATCCATTTCTTCTTCACAAAAAATCATTATTATCCTTTTGATTTTATAATTTCAAATTATATCAAAATTAAGGAAAAGCATGAAAAAAGCTCTTTGTATTATAAGTGGTGGTATGGATAGTACTTTATGTGCATATTTAGCTAAAAAAGAAGGATATGAGATCATTGCTTTACATTTTGACTATAACCAACGCACCATGCTTAAAGAAAGGGAATGTTTTAATAAAATTTGTGAAAAACTTAACATAAAAACAAAATATATTTTAGATGTGTCATTTATAGCAAATATTGGAGGAAACTCACTAACAGATTTAAATTTAGAAATTCCCAAAGAAAAACTACATGAAAAAGAAGTCCCAAATACCTATGTTCCTTTTAGAAATGGTATTTTTTTATCTATCGCAGGTGCTATAGCTGAAAAGGAAAATTGTGAAAGTATTTTTATAGGAGTGGTACAAGAAGATAGCAGTGGTTATCCTGATTGCAGTGCGAAATTTATACAAAAATCCAATGAATTTATCAATGAAGGAACAACAAAAACTTGTAAAGTGCAAATAAAAACCCCATTAGTTCATCTAAGTAAAGGACAAATAGTTGAATTAGCCCTAAAAGAAAAGGTAGCCTTAGAATACACTTGGTCTTGCTATGAAAGAGAAGATAAAGCTTGTGGTAAATGTGATAGTTGTTTATTAAGACTAAAAGGCTTTAAAGAGGCTAATGTAAAAGATTTTATAGAATATGTTTAAAAATTTACTTTCATTTTATTTTAGTTTGTATAATTTGCTTTTTTAAACATTAAGGAGAAAACATGAAAAAAATATTATTTGGTTCATTTTTAGCTGCTTCGATTTTGGCAAGTAGTGCTTTGAGTAAAGAATTTAGCTTAGATAAAGCACACACAAATGTAGCTTTTAAAATCAAACATTTACAAATTAGTAATGTAAATGGAAATTTTAAAGATTATGATGCAGTAATTGATTTTGATAGTGCTAAATTTGAATTTAACAAACTTCAAGCAAATATAAAAGTTGCTTCTATAAACACAGAAAATAAAGCAAGAGATGCGCATTTACAACAAGATGATTTTTTTAAAGCAAAAACTCATCCAAACATTACTTTTACTATGAGTAAATATGAAAAAATCTCTAATGAAAAAGGTAAAATGTATGGCTCATTAAGCATTGCTGGAGTAAGCAAAGATGTTGTTTTAGATACTGAAATTGGCGGCGTTATTAAAACAGATAGTGGCAAAGAAAAAGCAGGTTTTACTCTACAAGGACAAATTAAAAGAAGTGATTTCAAATTTGCTCCTGATACTTCTAGCTTAACACTTAGCGATGAAGTACAAATTAGCATCGAAGCAGAAATCAACGAAAAATAATACTATAAAAGCATTTTACTTTTTGTAAAATGCTTTGATTTTTATTTAGCTACCCAACCTTCTTTTTTCCAAATTTTTTGAGCTTCTTTACTTTGTGTAAATTTGATGAATTCAGCTACTTTTGGATTTTTTAAACCTTTTTGCGTTGGAACTATTTCAGCCGCTCTGTAAATGATTGAATTTTTATCCGCTAAAATAAATTTATTTTCTTTCTCTCCAACTGCTTTAATCCAATGTGTCCAAATGATTAAAGCATCGATATTTTGATTATTTTTCCACTCATCAACCGCTGCTTTTGAATTTTTAGCATATACTTTAATGTTTTTTCTTAATTTTTCTAGGTTTTCAATTTTTCCTGTTTTTAAAGCCATATCCTCATATAAGCCAACCTGCCCTGCTCCATCAACCACCATAACATTAACGCCATCTTTTAAAAGATCTTCAAATTTTTTAATTTTTTTTGGATTATTTGCTCTTACAATCATACCCGAGCCTCTAGCATTTAAAACTTGAACATCTTGTATTTTGATTTGTTTTGGCATTGCTTTAACAAAACCATCCATCATAGAAGTATTACCTGAATAAATAATATCAGCATCTGTTTTTGCTTTTTTTATCCATTTAGGTGTTGGTCCTGCATTAATAATAACTTTTTCTCCATGTTTTTCTTCAAATTGCTTAGCAAGCTCTTTCAAAACAGGAGCAGGACCACCTGGACCATAAACTAAAATTTCAGCATTTAATGCAGCTGCAGCAAATAAACTTAAAAATAAAAATTTTTTCATATTTTTTCCTTTAAATTAATAAAATAAAATTAGAAATATAGCTTTTTAAAGTATATATTTTTTTAATCAAATAAACTAATTTTTTTCTCTTGTGCTAAAAAATACTCCAAAAACTCTTCTTCGCTTTCTTTGATTAGGCAATATTTAAAATCAAAAAAATTCTTTAATTCACTCAAATTTATATAAGAAAAATCACAAAATAATGAATTTTTTAATGCTATTTTGAAATCTTTAATGCCTTGGAGCTTTTGGCATATAAATTCAAAATCTTTTTCGTTTTCCACAAGTAAAATTACTCTAGAACTTCCACCAAAAGCACAAATTTCATTTTTTGAGTTTAAAAAATATGCCTTAAAAAGATCTAACTTTTT
>NZ_JAKMRT010000033.1:0-4807 GCF_025772225.1 Campylobacter sp. IFREMER_LSEM_CL1097
TTTGGGAGGCGACCGCCCCAGTCAAACTACCCACCAGACATTGTCCCACTTGAGGATAACTCAAGCTGGTTAGCTACCCAAATAAGAAAGAGTGGTATCTCAACAACGGCTCATATACAACTGGCGTCATATACTCAAAGCCTCCCACCTATCCTGCACATTCTTATCCAAATAGCAGTGTCAAGCTGTAGTAAAGGTCCACGGGGTCTTTCCGTCTTGCCGCGGGTAGGAGGAATTTTCACCTCCACTACAATTTCACTGGATCCCTCTTTGAGACAGCTCCCATCTCGTTACGCCATTCATGCAGGTCGGTATTTAACCGACAAGGAATTTCGCTACCTTAGGACCGTTATAGTTACGGCCGCCGTTTACTCGGGCTTCGATCAAGAGCTTCGCTAATGCTAACCCCATCAATTAACCTTCGAGCACCGGGCAGGCGTCACACCCTATACATCCTCTTACGAGTTAGCAGAGTGCTGTGTTTTTGGTAAACAGTCGGGAGGGACTCTTTGTTGTAAGTTTCTTCGCTTTCGGAGTAAATCCTAATACGAAGCGAACCACACCTTATACCGAAGATACGGTGCTATTTTGCAGAGTTCCTTAAAGAGAGTTCTTCCACGCGCCTTAGAATACTCATCCCACCCACCTGTGTCGGTTTACGGTACGGGCAACATTAGCTAAACTTAGAAACTTTTCTTGGCTCGACGGCATCAGCAATTCTCCTCGCTGTCCGAAGACTTTGAAGAGCCTTTCAGTTCTCGGAGTATTGTTATACGGATTTGCCTATATAACCTCCTACGACCTTAGACTAGCACTTCCATCCGCTAGCTTGCTTAGCCCTAAGCGTCCTTCCATCGCACACTAATGTTGGTATTGGAATATTAACCAATTTGCCATCGTCTACCCCTTTCGGACTCGACTTAGGACCCGACTAACCCTACGATGACGAGCATCGCGTAGGAAACCTTGGGTTTACGGCGTTAATGATTCTCACATTAATTATCGCTACTCATGCCTGCATGCTCACTTCTATTCGCTCCAGCACTCCTTACCGGTATACCTTCGGCGCAAATAGAACGCTCTCCTACCACTTGATAAAATCAAGTCTACAGCTTCGGTACTTACTTTAGCCCCGTTATATTTTCCGCGCAAAATCACTAGACCAGTGAGCTATTACGCTTTCTTTAAAGGATGGCTGCTTCTAAGCCAACCTCCTGGTTGTTTAAGTAACTTCACATCGTTTTCCACTTAAGTAAGATTTAGGGACCTTAGCTGGTAGTCTGGGTTGTTTCCCTCTTGACGACGGATTTTATCACTCGCCGCCTGACTGCTGTGATTACATATAAGGTATTCGGAGTTTGATAGGGTTTGGTACATTGGTGTATGCCCTAGCCCATTCAGTGCTCTACCCCCTTATACTACGACACAACGCTATACCTAAATATATTTCGGAGAGAACCAGCTATCACGAAGTTTGATTGGCCTTTCACCCCTATCCACAAGTCATCCGGGGGCTTTTCAACGCCTATCGGTTCAGTCCTCCACTAGTTCTTACACTAGCTTCAACTTGCTCATGGATAGATCACTTCGTTTCGGGTCTGCAGCATCTGACTTAAGCGCCCTATTCAGACTCGCTTTCGCTACGGCTTCGCGTGTGCTTAACCTTGCCAGACACCACAACTCGCAGGCTCATTATGCAAAAGGCAGTCCATCACACTGTATTGCTACATAGTGCTCTGAATGATTGTAAGCAAATGGTTTCAGGTTCTATTTCACTCTGATCACCTCAGTTCTTTTCACCTTTCCCTCACGGTACTTGTGCACTATCGGTCTGGTAGTAGTATTTAGGGTTGGATCGTGGTCGACCCAGCTTCAGACAGGATTCCTCGTGTCCCGCCCTACTCAGGATACTGCTAGCTAAGGTTTGGTTTTCGTATACGGGACTATCACCCTCTATGGCTACACTTTCCAGAGTGTTCTACTAACCTTACCTATTGCACATTGCAGTCCTACAACCCCCAGTGCAAGCACTGGGTTTGCCCTCTTGCGCTTTCGCTCGCCGCTACTGACGCAATCTCTATTGATTTCTTTTCCTGTAGGTACTAAGATGTTTCAATTCCCTACGTTCGCTCCATTATGGTAGTATATATCTCTATATACTGGGTTGCCCCATTCGGAAATCTACGGATCAAAGCTTCTTGACAGCTCCCCGTAGCTTATCGCAGTCTAGTACGTCCTTCATCGCCTTTACCAGCCAAGGCATCCACCATTCGCTCTTAATAGCTTACCTTTTAATTTATTCTAAAACGCATCACTTCCTTGTTAAAGTTTTTATGATAAGACTTTACTATCTTAAGACGGAAAGCATTTAAACACTTAATAAAACTAAAAATATTAGTCTAACTAAGTTGTGAGTTTAAAACTTGTCTTTAACTAAAAGCTAAAGAAAAGATAGTTAGGTTTTATCCTTTAACAAGTCCTGTAAAATTGTTTTTATTAAAACTTGCTTGTGACTCTTAACAATGATAATTCAAATAACATTAAATAACTAATCTAATATATAAAATATTCTATTATTTATTTAGCTTAGGTCTTAAAACCTAAAGGAAGTATATATAAAGAGTTTAAATAATTTAAAAACATAAGTAATAAAGTATTTTACTTTACTTATTGCTTTATTATTAGCTATATACTTGCTTTAAGTTTTAAAACTTTATTATATGATTGATAAACAAATCTTTTTTTATGGTGGGCCTAACAAGACTTGAACTTGTGACCTCACCCTTATCAGGGGTGCACTCTAACCAGCTGAGCTATAGGCCCTTAAAAATGGTGGAGAATAGCGGGATCGAACCGCTGACCTCCTGCGTGCAAAGCAGGCGCTCTCCCAGCTGAGCTAATTCCCCAAAATTAGCTTTTCATCAATCTTTGAAATCTAAACAAGGATGATTGAGTCTATATATGAACTGATAGTTGTGAGACTTATCAGTTTGTACTCTAGAAAGGAGGTGATCCAACCGCAGGTTCTCCTACGGTTACCTTGTTACGACTTCACCCCAGTCGCTGATTCCACTGTGGACGGTAACTAGTTTAGTATTCCGGCTTCGAGTGAAATCAACTCCCATGGTGTGACGGGCGGTGAGTACAAGACCCGGGAACGTATTCACCGTAGCATGGCTGATCTACGATTACTAGCGATTCCGGCTTCATGCTCTCGAGTTGCAGAGAACAATCCGAACTGGGACATATTTTATAGATTTGCTCCACCTCGCGGTATTGCGTCTCATTGTATATGCCATTGTAGCACGTGTGTCGCCCTGGGCATAAGGGCCATGATGACTTGACGTCGTCCACACCTTCCTCCTCCTTACGAAGGCAGTCTATTTAGAGTGCTCGGCCGAACCGTTAGCAACTAAATACGTGGGTTGCGCTCGTTGCGGGACTTAACCCAACATCTCACGACACGAGCTGACGACAGCCGTGCAGCACCTGTCTCTAAGTTCTAGCAAGCTAGCACCCTCTTATCTCTAAGAGGTTCTTAGGATATCAAGCCCAGGTAAGGTTCTTCGCGTATCTTCGAATTAAACCACATGCTCCACCGCTTGTGCGGGTCCCCGTCTATTCCTTTGAGTTTTAATCTTGCGACCGTACTCCCCAGGCGGTACACTTAATGCGTTAGCTGCATTACTGAGATGACTAGCACCCCAACAACTAGTGTACATCGTTTAGGGCGTGGACTACCAGGGTATCTAATCCTGTTTGCTCCCCACGCTTTCGCGCCTTAGCGTCAGTTAAGTTCCAGCAGATCGCCTTCGCAATGGGTATTCTTGGTGATATCTACGGATTTTACCCCTACACCACCAATTCCATCTGCCTCTCCCTCACTCTAGACTACCAGTTTCCCAAGCAGTTCAACGGTTAAGCCGTTGGATTTCACAAGAGACTTGATAATCCGCCTACGCGCCCTTTACGCCCAGTGATTCCGAGTAACGCTTGCACCCTCCGTATTACCGCGGCTGCTGGCACGGAGTTAGCCGGTGCTTATTCCTTAGGTACCGTCAGAATTCTTCCCTAAGAAAAGGAGTTTACGCTCCGAAAAGTGTCATCCTCCACGCGGCGTTGCTGCGTCAGGGTTTCCCCCATTGCGCAATATTCCCTACTGCTGCCTCCCGTAGGAGTCTGGACCGTGTCTCAGTTCCAGTGTGACTGATCATCCTCTCAGACCAGTTAAGCGTCATAGCCTTGGTGAGCCATTACCTCACCAACTAGCTGATACTATATAGTCTCATCCTACACCGAAAAACTTTCCCTACTCAACTTATGTTAAGCAGGAGTATAGAGTATTAGCAGTCGTTTCCAACTGTTGTCCTCTTGTGTAGGGCAGATTAACTATACCTTACTCACCCGTGCGCCACTAATCCACTTCTAGCAAGCTAAAAGCTTCATCGTTCGACTTGCATGTATTAGGCACGCCGCCAGCGTTCACTCTGAGCCAGGATCAAACTCTCCATAAAAAATATAGATAGTTTAATCTTTTTCTTCAAAGAAAAAGTATTTTAAAGATTAATAAAATAATCTTTAATTATTAATTGATAGATTTACATTATTAAGGTAAATCTCTGGCTCAATCGATCACTTATTTAGATTTCAAAGATTGACTATAAGATTTGATTAACAATATTAATAATTTAAAGAACAAATATAAAAAATTAAGATAAAAATCTTAAGTTTTTTAAGTCCCTTTTATTTGAAAAGGAAATGAAATTATAGCAGTAAAAGCTTAAAGTTTTATTAAATTGGGGATAGA
>NZ_JAKMRT010000034.1:0-3905 GCF_025772225.1 Campylobacter sp. IFREMER_LSEM_CL1097
AAATCG
The DNA here is from genome assembly GCF_025772225.1 of Campylobacter sp. IFREMER_LSEM_CL1097. NCBI lineage: Bacteria > Pseudomonadati > Campylobacterota > Epsilonproteobacteria > Campylobacterales > Campylobacteraceae > Campylobacter > Campylobacter sp. IFREMER_LSEM_CL1097. Next base: position 7 of record NZ_JAKMRT010000034.1, read on the forward strand.
CTCATAAAATCTATCTCACACCAATTTCCATTGATTTTTATAGCTTTTGCATTTTTGTATTTATTTATTAAAATTTGTAAAAAACTTGTCATATACATATTTTTAAAATCTTTTTCATCATAAAGTAAAGTTCTATCAAGCTCATCATAAGTTTTTAAAACTTCTTTTAAAAAATGATGAGAAAATTTAAATAAGCCTATATATTGCCCTTGAATTTCATCATAACTTTTTGCTTTTTTGCCAAGCTCTACTATAAAATCATCATGTAATTTTAAAGTTTCAGCATCATCAAGTGGATTTTCAAACCTTTTTAACCATAGTTCTTTCCAAGCTTTATCCACAATAACAGCAAAATCATCTTTTGATTGTTTGAGTTTTTCTATACTATCTTTAAAATAAACTATATCAGCGTAAGAAACAATCAAATCTTGCTCATCCTCAATACACTTTTGCAAAAAATCTCTAGCACAAAATAAAGTCTGAACCATATTAGTTTTATCATAGTTTTCATTTTTATAAAACAACTCCAAATTATGATTTTTACCCACATAATCCTTTAAAACATCAAATAAATATCCACCAACTACACATATCTCATGAATATTATTTTCTTTTAAAGCTTGAATTTCATAGTCTATGATTTTTTTATTTTTATATTCAACCATACATTTTGGATTGTTCTTTGTTAAAGGCATTAACCTTGAACCAAACCCTGCTGCTAAAATTATAGCTCTCATTTTATATCCTTTAACCACGCATTAAAAATACTTTTTTCGCTCATACCATTTTCTCTTTCAATATGCCACATTAGACCGTAAATACTAAATTTTTTATGCTTAAAAGCTTCTATTGTTTCATCTTTTGCATTTGCTAACGCCTCAAGCTCATTACCTAATGTTTTAATAGCAAAATTATGATATGAATTAACATTAATTATTTGATCTTTTAAATACACTTCATGATTTCCAACATGATCTTTACAAGGACAAATAGTAGAATTAAAATAAGAAGCGATCATCTGTGCTCCTTTACAAACCCCAAGTAGTGGAATGTTATTTTGCATACAATGTTTTATAATGTTTTTTTCATACTCATCTCTTTTTTGATTAATAAAAGAAAATTTACAAGAGTTTAAATCATTACCCCCACTTAAAATCACAGCACTAATACTAGAGATATAATTTTTAAAATCAATTTCATAACTCAATGGAAGAGGCAAAAACTCACTTAATTCTTTTTTAAAAAAACTTCCCCAATCAAGTGCCAAACACTCTCTTAATTCATAATAATCTTGATTTTCTAAAATTCTTTGACTAATAGCTATAAATTTCATAGACAAAATATCTGCTCACTTTGACAATCAATTTTAATTTTTTTTGCTTGAAGATATTTTTTAAAATTCTCTTCACCTACACCAATAACAGCAGGCATAGCAAGTTCAGAAGCTCTAATAGCCATATGTGAATTTGCACCACCATAGCAAGTGATAAAACCTGCAATATCTTTAGTAAATAAATAATCATATCCAGGATCAGCTGCATAGATTAACACTATCTTGCCTTTTAAATCTTGTTCATTTTCTAGAGCAATATTAGCACTAATGCTTTTTTGCGTGATAAAATTTGGATGAATATAGCTAGTAAAAAACCCAAATATTTGATGTGCATCAGTTAGTAAAGCTGGAAGTTTTATAGCTAAACTTAATTCATATTCTTGTTTATTTTCATTAATTTCACTCAAAAATTTATCTTTTGGACTTTTTGAATATACACTAGAGTATAAATTTAAAATACTCTTAATATCCAAATGAGCCATATCTTCTTTAGATATTCCATAATAATTTCCAAGATCTTCTATCAGCGATATAGCTTTAGATAAGAGCTTGCTAAATTCAAATTTAACAAATTCGCGTCCTTCTATAGCTATTTTCAAAAAGCTAAAAAAATCTTTTGCATTAACTTCAATTCCATGTTCTTTTAAAATTTGATCAAGTTTTTGCAACTTCGCATCGCTAATTTCAAATTCTTTTTCTTTTTGGATTTCGCCTTTTTGCTTTAGGTCAAAATACCCATCAAAATCCTCATCATATCTTGGAGATAAAATATTATAAGTTCCCGCTCTTAAATGGCCAAATTGTTTTAGAAAATCTTGTTTATTATCTTCATTTAAAGTTGTTAATTCATTACTCAAGGTCTTACTAACAGTGTGAAGAGAATTTAAAAATTCATTTTTTTCTTCTTTACTAAAAAATCCAATTTCCACCAAAGAATTAAGCATAGTCATGGCTACAAACGCAGCCCTTGCAACACCAGCAAATGGTAATGTTCCATATCTTTTACACTCTTCTAAAAGCCAATAAATTTTATCTAATAGTGAAAAATCTGAATGCATAATATTTTCATAATACACAATCATTTGTTTTGATTTTTCTATATCTTTTAAACACAAGCCATTTTTAATATTAACAATAGAATTGGTAAGGTTTAGTAAAGAAAATTCAATGCGTTTGATTTCATTTTTATTAAAACCATGATCTAATAAGCGTTCTAATTTATCAGCCATATGGAAATCATAACAAGAAAATACTATATCAAATTCTACTTTATCATGCAACTCGTGATTTTCATATAATTTATTTAAATAATAATTAACTAACTTTTTAGCAATATTCTCATCTAGTGTTTTTGGTATAAAAGAATTAAAAGAAAGTCTCACATCTACATAAGGAATACCCAAAAAAGAATGGATTAAAGGATGCGATCTTAAATCTCTATAGCCATAGTTATCTCTTTGATAAGCCCAAATATTATCTGTAATGATTTCTTTATAAAGACTAAAAGCTAATCTTTTTGGTCTAAGTCCTATAATTTCTGCTGGATTCCAATCAGGCATTACACCAAAAATAGCTTTGTCTCCAAGCACTCTAGATCTTGGCTCTTGTAAAGATACAAATCTTTTATAAAGTCTATGTAAAGCTTCTTTAGATAGACTATTAAAAAGATTAGTTTTTTCTTGCATTATTAAAGGTCTAACTTGCAAGCAAAAAAGTTCATCTTGATCATTAAAAGCAAATTCTACATCTAAAAAATTGCAACCATATAAACTTTCAAGTTCTTTTAATAATAAAATAACTTTTTGCATATATGGATCTTTTATATCTTCATTTTCACGGTAATGAAAATATGTTTTGGCATTTTTAGCACTTCCATCTGTAATGGAACTATTAGAGCCGTTTTCATCATATTCTATGCAAAAATATGGAGAAAAATTATCCTTATCTACACTAAAAGCAACACCACACTTTTTAATATCTAAAAGCATGGGTTGGATTAAAATTTCATCATTCTCACTAGGCATAGAATGACCTACTTTTTCCAAAGCATTAAAAACTTGGCCTTTATCACTGATATCTACATTAGCCAAACTTAGAAAAGCTCCAGCATTGGAGCTTTTTAAACTATCTTCGCTATTAGAAGAACTACGGATGATTAGTTTTTTCGCATTTAGGTTGGTAATTTTTTTAAGTACTTCTTCTTTATCTTGAATGATTTCTTTTAAAGAAGTGATAACTACATCTAAAACTTTTGCATTTTTAAGTATATTTTTTAAATTCTGTAAATTTCTTGCTTTTGTTTGAAAAACTAATCTATCCATAATATCACTCTTTTATATTTTTTTTGCACTCCAAGCTCTTGTAGTGTATTTGATATCAAATTCGCTTGGTAATTCTTGTTTTAATTTATCAGTAATTTTTTCGAACAACTCATTACCCTCTTTAGTCTCAAGATCCCAATAAGGATTTTTTACACTTTTCTAAGTATTAATATAATTATCTACACTTTGATGAAAGTAAAAATCTTCTTCCAAATAAATAATATTATCAAAAAGCTCTTTATGTG
>NZ_JAKMRT010000035.1:0-3755 GCF_025772225.1 Campylobacter sp. IFREMER_LSEM_CL1097
GATGATAGCTTATAATCAAATTATCTGAAAAATCATACCCATTACAATCATAACTTCAACAAATACTTCAAAAAAATATACAAAAAATAAATATAATTAATATCATTATAAATAAAATTATTCATAAAATATCCACTATTTAGAAAATGAATATCAATACTTTATATTATTTTATATATTTTTATTAAAATTAGAAAAAATTGGAAAATTTTATGAAACTTTTATAAAAAATTGTTATATAATACCTATTAAGTTCATAAACGAAACTTAAATAAAACCCACAAGGAGTACATCATGGGAACAAGAAAAGAACACGACTTTATTGGTGAGTTAGAAATTTCTGATGAAGTTTATTATGGAGTGCAAACTTTTAGAGCACTAGAAAACTTCAATATGAGTGGTAGAAGACTACAAGATTATCCTTATTTTGTAAAAGCTTTTGCTCAAGTTAAAAAAGCAGCTGCTCTAGCTAACAAAGAAGTTGGAGTTCTTGATGCAGATAAAGCTGATGCTATTGCTAAAGCTTGCGATAGATTGATTGCTGGTGAATTTTTAGATCAATTTGTTGTGGATATGATCCAAGGTGGTGCTGGTACTAGCACAAATATGAACACTAACGAAGTTATCACAAATATTGCTCTTGAAAGTATGGGTCATAAAAAAGGAGAATATCAATACCTTCACCCAAATGATCATACAAATTTAGGTCAATCTACAAACGATACCTATCCAAGCTCAATCAAAGTAGCAACCTATGCAAAACTTAGTGATCTTTTAAAAGCTATGGAAGGCTTAAAAGCTGAATTAGAAGCTAAAGCTAAAGAATACAAAGATATCATCAAAATGGGTAGAACAGAACTTGAAGATGCGGTTCCTACAACCTTAGGAAATACTTTCAATGCTTTTGCTAGCTATATTAAAAGTGATATTGAAAAGATCACAGCAGCTCGTGAGTCAATGAGCTATTTAAATTTAGGTGCTACAGCTATTGGAACAGGAATTAATTGCCACCCTGATTATAAATTTGTGGTTGAGAAAAAATTAAAAGAAATCACTGGTGTTGATTTTAAACCTGCTGAAGACTTCATTGCAGCTACTCAAGATACAGCTGATTTTGTACATGTAAGTGGCGCATTAAAAACTGCAGCTGTAAGATTATCTAAAATCGCAAATGATTTAAGGTTGATGAATTCAGGTCCAAGATGCGGTCTAGCTGAAATTAGTTTGCCTGCTATGCAACCGGGTAGTTCTATTATGCCAGGTAAAGTAAACCCTGTAATTTGTGAAGCAGTTGGCGAAGCTTGCTATGAAGTTATAGGTAATGATGTTACTATTATGCTTTGCTCTGAAAGAGGTGAATTTGAACTTAATGCTTTTGAGCCAGGCATTGCTTATGGGTTATTTAACTCGATCGTATTGCTTGAAAATGCAATGAAAACTTTAGCTGAAAAAGCTATTAAAGGATTAAAAGCAAATCCTGAAAACTGCAAAAAACTTGTATTAAATTCAATCGGAATCGTGACTGCATTTAATCCTGTTTTAGGTTATGAAAAATCTGCAAGTATTGCAAAAGAAGCTCTAGAAACTGGAAAAGCAGTAGGTGATATTTGTCTTGAAAGAGGCTATTTACCAAAAGAAAAAATTGATGAGATTTTAACACCAGAAAATATGTTAAATCCTCATATGACAGAAAAAAGAAAAGCTTAATAACTTAGGAGTTTAATCATGGATATTATGATTATTTTACAACTTGTTGTCTTCCTTGGGGCAATATTCATAGGTATCCGCCTTGGCGGCATAGCAATAGGCTATGCCGGAGGTTTGGGTGTTGTTATTTTAGGTCTTGTTTTAGGCATGAAGCCAGGTAATATTCCTTGGGATGTTATTTTAATCATCACTGCTGCTATTGCTGCGATTTCTGCAATGCAACAAGCAGGTGGCTTAGACTACATGGTAAAAGTTACTGAAAGAATTTTGCGTAAACACCCAAAATTCATTAATTATCTTGCACCAGCTTGCGGTTGGTTACTTACTATTTTAGCAGGTACCGGTAATGCAGTATTTTCATTAATGCCTGTTGTTATTGATGTTGCAAAATCTCAAAATATTAAGCCATCAGCTCCACTTTCATTAATGGTTGTTGCTTCACAAATTGGTATTACAGCTTCTCCAGTTAGTGCTGCTGTTGTTTATATGACTGGTGTATTAGAGCCACTTGGCTGGAACTATCCTGCATTAATTGGAATTTGGATTGTAACTACTTTTGCTGCTTGTATGATTACAGCTTTTATTGTAAGTTTAATTACTCCAATGGATCTTAGCAAAGACCCTGTATATCAAGAACGCTTAAAAGCTGGTCTTGTAAAAAGTGCTTCAGATGTTTTACATAGTGAAGATAAACCGGGTGCAAAACTTTCAGTTGCTATATTTTTATTTACGGTATTAGCAGTTGTTCTTTATGCTACTGCAATTTCTAATAATATTAAATGGATTGATCCTGTAGTTATCCCAAGAGATGCTGCAATTATGAGCTTTTTATTAACTGCTGCAACTTTAATTACATTCTTATGTAAAGTTGAACCTGCAAAAATTTTAGATACAAGTGTATTTAAATCAGGTATGACAGCTTGTGTATGTGTATTTGGTGTTGCTTGGCTTGGAAATACTTTCGTTGCAGGCCATGAAGCAGGTATTAAAGAAGTAGCGGGTGAATGGGTTAAACAAACTCCTGCTATGCTTGCAGTTGCTTTCTTCTTTGCTAGTATGCTTTTATACTCTCAAGCAGCTACTGCAAAAGCTATTGTCCCAGTTATCGTTGCTGCATTAGGAATTTCAGCTACAAATCCTGCAGATTCTTATATGCTAGTTGCTTGTTTTGCTGCTGTTTCAGCACTTTTTGTACTTCCAACCTATCCTACTTTATTAGGTGCAGTTCAAATGGATGATACAGGTACAACAAGAATTGGAAAATTCATATTTAATCACGCATTCTTTATTCCGGGTGTATTAGCTATTGCTATTGCTGTTTCATTAGGATTTTTAGCAGTAGGAATGCTTTAATGCTCTTACTTTCCGCTTTTAGCGGAAAGTTTTCTTCTTTTACTTATTAACTAATTTTAAGTAGAATATTTTTTTAATTTTTAAAGAAATAAAATGGCAAAATTATCTTTAGATAGAAATAATATAAGAATCTTATTTATAGGTTATATACTTATAGCTCTTTTTGGCACTTTCATCCTTATGCTACCCATTATGCACACTAAACCAATATCTTTTTTAGATGCATTTTTTACTAGTGCTTCAGCTGTAAGTATGACAGGACTCATTGTGCTAAATACTTCATTAGATTTTAGTTTTTATGGACAGCTTGTTATTTTACTACTTATCCAAATAGGTGGTTTAGGCTATATGAGTATAGCCATGGCTTTATATATTTTAGTACGAAAAAAGATGAGTTTTGGAGAAAAAAATCTTTTAAGAGAATCCTTAATTTATCCTGGTGCTGATGGACTTGTAGGTTTTTTGAAAAAGGTTTTATTTTTTGTTTTTGCTATTGAAATTGTTGGTGCTGTTTTATTATTTTTAAGATTTAAATTAGATATGAATTTAACTGATGCTCTATGGGCTAGTATTTTTCACTCCATTTCTGCTTTTAATAATGCAGGTTTTAGCATATTTGAAAGTGGTTTAATGCCTTATAGGGATGATTTTTGGATTAACTTTATCATTACCTCTTTGATTATTATTGGCGGTTT
>NZ_JAKMRT010000036.1:0-2896 GCF_025772225.1 Campylobacter sp. IFREMER_LSEM_CL1097
TTTTACTCCTTTACTTCCACTGATTTTATCAATAGTGGAATTTGGTAATAAACCGCTTATTTTAATATTAAAATCATCTATATAATCTATAGTTTTTTCTTGGGTTTTAAAGCTTGGATATTCTACTTTAGGAGTATATTCTTTAATCTCATAAGGCAATTCTTTTTTAAGATCTTTAGTCATAGTTTTAACTTCTAAATTTGGATTAACTTTAAATGGAGCTTTAGAAGTGATAACTGCCTTAGCTTCACCACTAGCATTAAATGTTGCATCATGACTACCTAAAGTAGCATCCCCGCTTAAACTCCATTCTATTTTTTCATTAGGTTTACCACCTTTTAAAGTTACTTCAACATGATCAAGTTTTGGATCTTTTAAAGCTTTGTTATTATCACTTTCATAAGCATGAATTTTATCTTTACTAAAACTAATGCTTGGGGTATATTGGTGGAGTTTGATTTCTCCACTTACTTCTTGAGTACTAGCTGCGCTTTGATTATAAGTAGCAATGATTTGTAATCTTTTAATATTAAAATCTTTTACTCCTTCAAATACTACCTTACTCTCACCTTTATCATCAGCTGTACTTTCTTTATCGTTACTAATTCTTAAAGTTTTATTGCTTTGTATATCTTTAGCCTTCCATAAAACTTTTGTTTTTGGCATTAAACCTTTAAGTTTTACTTCAAAGTCGCTTTTATAATCAATCATTCCTTTTTCAAAGTCTTGATGAGTCACAGGATCTTTTCCAGCAGGAAGCTCCATGGTGGCTGTATAATTTTTAATCTCTAAATCTTTACTTCTTTCTTTTACTAATTCATCACTCATATTCTTAGCAATGATTTTTACTTTTTCATTTCCACTAAGTCCTATGATTTCTACATTACTCTCACCTTTATCATCAGCTATTAAATTAAGCTCCTTAGTAGTTTTATCTTTATCAACAAATAAAGCATTATCTCCTTGTATACTCCATTTAACTTTTGTAGAATTAGCTTTTAAGTTTTTATAACTTGCATGAGTTTTTTCTTTATTACCTATAATAGTTTTATCTAAGATAATATCATCATCTCCATAAATTGCTATTTGAACAAATGTTTTTAAAGTAACTCCTAATACATTAGCAATGATTTCAGCTTTTTCTTTATCTTTCATGTTTACATCAGGTTTGTAGATGATATTTGAATTTCCATCTTTATCAGTTTTATCTGAATTTGGCGTTTTTTCTAAACTTCCTTTACCATTTAATTTCCAATGAATTACCGAATCGCCTGCTAAATCATTTCCTGTAAATGTGATTAGAGATTTTTCATATCTTTGTATATTAGAAGGTTTAGCAAATATCCTAAAGTCTTCTTTTGGAGCTATGATAGTAATAGGGAAACTTTCTTGAGCATTCCCTGCTTTAGCAATTAAATTGGTTTGATGGACTCCATAAGAATGGATTATTTTTACAAAAACTTTTCCATTACTATCAGTAATATAATGATTTCCATCTTTTAAGATTACACTTTTTTGTTCAGGAGTTACACTCATAGCAACATTTTTAACTGCTTGATTAAAACCATCTTTAAGCATAATACAATGAGTATTATCTCCCAAATTTCCGCAATAAGAAATATGATAAGTATTGTTAATAGCTTTATATTCAAGCACCATAGAATAATCTCTATCTATAAAATGAGTTCTAGAGCCTTCAATGGTATTATTTATACCTGCTAATTTTGTATCAAAAGCGTGTTTGAAGGCATCTTTATCTAAAGGTATGTTAAAATTCATAGCTATATTTGTGCCTTGTTTATCACTTTCATTACTTCTTTTATGGCTTAGCGAAAAAGTTAATGCAGGACAAGGTGAGTAAGTAATACCTCCTTCATACACTAAAGGATTTTTTTCTAAATCTTCATAGCAGTTTACATTGCCAAATGGAGCTACTTTTTCTCCATACCATTTACTCATATTAGCAAAAACAGCTACATTACTCATAGAAGGAAAAGCATATTTAATACCCATATCCCAGCCATTAGCAGGGCGTTCTAAGAAAGTTAGATCATTATTTGCATTTTTAAAATCATAACTATTAATCCAATCACTTAATCTTTGATAAATATTAGCATGGAAAGCTAGTGTATCTAACATACTTTCAAAGCCCAAAGATATTCTTTTATGCTCTCTACTAAAATCATGATCATAAACTAAATTTAATCCTAGCATGATATTTCCTGAATTATCTAATGCTAATGCATTAGGATAATATCTTATACCACCACCAAAATGACCTATGATTCTATTATTATCATATCCACCTATACCGCTTTGTAAAAAATAAGATATTTTTGGATTATCTTCACTCATAATAGGTAAAAGAACTTTAGCATTACCACTTAAACCACCCCTATCATTATAGTTTAAATTAAACTCACTATTAATGGAGTGATTAAGAGCATGTAAATATTCTTGGATTAAAGTATTAGCTTGTAAGCTTAAATAATTGCTTGCTAAATCTCTTATAAGTTCATCTCTTTCTTTACTATTCTTGGCATTATATACATTGCCTATAGTTTGAATAACACCAATAACATTATTAGATAATTCTTCATCTTCTTTACTAAGATTAGAATCTTTCTTTGATTTTTCTTCTAATAGCTTTTTGACTCTTGGGTCAATGCTATCATATTCTTTAAGTATTTGCTTTTGATCATGGTTTACATGATTAAGTGCAAGAGTTTGATTGTCATCTATAATGATTTTATCTTGATTTTTTAAAATCATTATTTGAGAAAAAAGAAAAGTGTGAATGATTAAAACAAGTAAAAGTGTTTTTTTCATACCCCCCCCCGAATCCTTTGCATAAAATTTTTTATTTGTGATGAGAATATGATAACACAAAAAATAC
>NZ_JAKMRT010000037.1:0-2764 GCF_025772225.1 Campylobacter sp. IFREMER_LSEM_CL1097
ATAAATAAAAAATTAAATTTTTTTGATTTGAGATTATTTTATTTAATTATAGCTATTTTATTTAAAAAATTTCTTTTATGAGTATTTTATTGTTTTGGATTTTATTATTATAAAAGTTCAAAAGTAATATTATTACTTTTGATTTACATTATTGGCAAATGAGCGTTAGCGAAATTTGCGGTTTTTTGAATTTAAGAACAGATAAAGAAGAAAAAGACTTATAAAAAATGCTCTCAAACGCTTATAAAATAGCTATTTATTAAGGTTTTTGATTTTCCCACCCGTGGGACAAATTTTCCCACCCGTGGGACAAAAACTGCTCGTGGTGGGAAAAAACTAAAAAAGTAATTTTTCCCAAAATAATCAATAAAATTCATTGTATGGGATACAATTTGTTTTTTTATTTGGGAATTTATCATTTTTTGGGAAAATAATGCTATAATGTTTTTTAATTTTTGGGAAAAGGTAATATATGGCAAAGATAGTTAATTTAGAAAACAAAGAAACTAAAAAATTATATAGTAATGTTCAGGAGAAAGTTGATGCTGTAACAGGAGAAGTTACCACAGTAATAAGTTCTTTTTTACAAAGAGAAAAAACCAAAGATGATTTTATTAAATTATTTGTAGAAAACATTAGTTTTCTTACTGATAATCTTTCAAATCCTGCTTTAAGAGTTGTGTTGATGATGATTAAAAATTTAAATTATCAAAATGTTTTTCAATATAATAGTGAGTTTGTTCATTATTTTGAAAGTAGAAAGATTTTAGGAAAATCAAGTGTTTATCGTGCGATAAAAGAACTTGAAGATAAGCAAGTTATTTTTAAAGTAACAGAAGAGCAGAGAAAAGAATATGATATTATCGGTTCAAATTCATATATTATGAATCCACAAATCATAGGCAAGGGTTCTTTTAAAGATCTTAAAAAATTAAGACAAACTGTCGTTAAAACTTTTGATTTTGACAATTTAGAATTTAAGCAAGAAGTGTCAGTTGAAAGTGAATATGAAGGTCTTGAGCAAATTAAGAGAAATCCAGATCATTATGTTATTGAAGAAGTTAAGCAAATAGCTTCAGATAAGAATGTTGTAGAAAATCAAGTGATTATTTCTAAAAAAGATGATGAGCAAATAAATTATCCTTCATTAAAACAAGAGAAGATAATTGATGTTAATAGTAATATTCCTAACTTAACTTCAAATGATAATGAAGAACCTACATTATTCAATGGAAGCAAAAATGAGCAAAAGGCAATGGCTTTTATTAATGAATTTGCAGGTATGTTTAATGGAGCTTTTCATCCAAGTAAAACAGCTAAAGAAATGAAAAAAGAATTTTTAGAAAATGACTTAAAAAAGGGTAATATATGAAAAAAGTATTTCTTGATACAAATATTTTTATTGATTTTTTTGATGAAGCAAGAATAAATAATGAACAAGCTAAACAATTAATATATTTTTTAATATCTAATGAAATAAAAATAGTATTTTCAGAAGATATGATTTCAACTATCGCTTATTTAATAGATAAAGATAAATTACCAGCCCTTATGTCTTTTTTTAAAAGCACAATAACAAATCCATATTTTGATATAGTTTCATTTGGATCAAGCGTTATTAATATGGCTTGTGATTTTTACTTGCAAAATAAAGGTGATTTTGAAGATTATTTGCAGTATTTTTGTGCAGAAAAAGAAAATTGCACAGCAATTTATACTATGGATAAAAATTTTCCAAATTTAAAAATACCTATAAAAAGATATGGCGATACAAACATATAACAATATTTCATCTATCTCATGTTAAGATATTAAAAATATTTAAAAATTAGAGGAAAATATGAAATTGCTCAATAAAGTAGATTTTAATGAATTACTATCACAAATAAGATTATCTTCTTATGACAATGATGTTGTAAAACACTATGATAATCTTAAACTTATAGGAAAGATCACACCAAAAATTGCAACATTGGAAATTATTCTTAGAAATAAACTTGATAGTAAATTATCAGAGCAAGATAATGATTGGATAAAAAACTCTAATGATGAAAATATTAAAAAAGCTAAGATTGAAATTGAAAATAGAGAAAAAAATAAGATTTTATCCCATCATCAATATCTTTCTTGTATGAGTTTGGGAACTATTATCTATCTCATTAAAGAGAATAAATTACAAAATTCTATAATGGATTTAAAAGGTATTAATTTTAGAAACTACGGAGAGAATAATAGAAATTTCTTTTTTGAAAAAGGAAAGAAATTACGCTTTAGAAACACACATAAAGTAGATGTAGTTCTTAGTTTATTACAAAATCTAAGAAATAGAAGTTATCATTGGGAAAATATATTAAAAACAACAGAAAACAATGGAAAATATTATCCAAGATTAACGACAAAAATAGAAAACACTCATATAGGATTAAATCCACAAAAAATAGATTTATTTTTAAGTGATTTAATTAAAACATTCAATGAAGAAATTTTGGAATATTGTTAAAAGTTGGAATGGGCTACTAGGAAGCCCTTTGAATTTCATCAAAATTATAGTCAATCTAACATTAAATTAAAATAAATAGGGGAATATCTTGCCAAAAAAAAGAATGTTTTTGTTTATTCCATATCAAGATATTCGCGAAGCTAAAAAACTTGGTGCAATGTGGGACAACAAACAAAAACAATGGTTTGCACCAAAATCATTAGATATTAATATATTTAAAAAATGGTTAGATAAAACCGCATTAAATAATAAAAGTAATTCTTA
>NZ_JAKMRT010000038.1:0-2159 GCF_025772225.1 Campylobacter sp. IFREMER_LSEM_CL1097
CATTTATGCTGTTATTAAAGGGTTCAAAGATAACACTAGAATTTAATTACAAACTAAAGCAAAAATAATTATAATTTTATTGTTTTAAGGATTTAACCAAATGGAGGCTTTATTAAAGTCGAAAGGAGGTTAAGATGAGTGAAGTTATCGTTTTTATTATAGCTTTAATCGTTCTTATTTTAGTAATAAAACACTAAAATAAGAACTCTCATAAAAAAACTAATTTTATTTTAAAAAAACCCTGCTTAGTTTATCCTTAAAACATAAGCCTTCATATTAGCAGGGTTGAGGGCTTGTTATAAAGATATTTGTTTTTATATAATATTATTTGCTAAGTTTGAACAATATTATTTTATCTTAAAGCTCTAAAAACTACATCATATAAAATTTTATTCACTTATAGATTAAAAGCTCACAAAACATAAAATAAATAAAAATAATCTTAAACTATATAAAAATGAAAAAGTTTAAAGAAGCTTTTATGTAAGAAATTTTCCTTTTAAATATAATTTGGCAATTTTAAATTAAAAGGAGGTTAAAATGGAAAAAATTGTTATCTTTATGATAACTCTAATTACTCTTATCTTAGTCATTAAAAACTAAGATAAGAGTAATTTGTTTTTTACAAGTGATTAATGTTGAGCTTGAGGGGTTAATTATTTTAAACTAGAAAACTCATACCTTTTTTGATATAAACAATCTTTATTTTATTACAAGGAAACATCAATGATATATGCTTATATAAGAGTTAGCACTGACAAACAAAACACTGAAAATCAAAAATTTGAAATACTTCAGTGGAGCAAAAGAAATGAAATTAAAATCAATTACTTTGTGCAAGAAGTTGTTAGCGGAAAAATAGCAATAGATCATAGGAATTTAGGAAGATTATTTAAAAAATTAAAAAATGGAGATTCATTAGTTGTTACAGAACTTTCAAGACTAGGAAGAAGTCTTTTAGATATTATGGAAAAATTGAACTGGTGCATTAAAAATAATATCACTATATATTCTATCAAGGAAAATTTTGCTCTTAATGACAATATCAACACAAAAGTAATTGCTTTTGCTTTTTCTTTATCAGCTGAAATTGAAAGACAATTGATTTCACAAAGAACTAAAGAGGCTTTAGCTAGAAAAAAAATGGAAGGTGCAATTTTAGGGCGTCCCAAAGGCAAAAAGAATAGAATCGAAGTAAATCCATGCTATCCAGCATTAAAACAAATTTTAAAATGGGATAAGCAAGGCTACTCACATTCAAAAATAGCAAGAAGAATAGGTGTTCATAGAGACACTTTAAGAAAATTTCTAATTACAATGGGATACACACATTTACTAAAAAGATATAAACCTGAGATTTAACTTTCTCTTTTAAGGGAAAAAATAGTGTGCTTTTAGTAGAATAAAAAAATTAAAAAATAACGAACGATAAATTTTAACAAAATATTCTAAAATTTATATTAATTATTTAATATATGTAATTAATTATTAAGTGTTTTGTTATCTAAGGACAATTTATGAATATAAAACTTAATATTCCTTATTCGGAAAAAGATAAATTGAAAGAATATGGAATAAAATGGAATCAAGAACATAAAACTTGGTATTTGCAAGATTATAAAAATTTAAACTATGTTTCAAGTTATTTAGAGAATAAAAATTTTACATTTTATGCAACTGAAACTTTAAATATTGTTCAGGGATTTATTAATTGCTGGAAATGTTCTAAAGTTATACCTGTATATGCTTTGGGAAGCTCTAAATTTATTTATAAAGAAAAAGGCGAATGGTTATTTCAGCCTAAATTTAAAATATTTAGAAATATAACTGCATATTCTGAAGATTTTTCTAATATTTTAAAACATATGAATATAAAATCTCTCGAAAAATCATTTTCAAATACAGCTGGAAGTTCTTATTTGATGAATAAATGCCAATGTTGCCAATCAAAACAAGGAGAGTTTTTCTTGTTTGAAGAAATAGATTCTATTTTTAGTCCTAACACTGTTAAAGAAGCACAACAACTAAAGATTTACGATTTTCCTTTATTATTTGATTTGGGTTTTACTGGAGAAATTATCGAGATACTTACAAGCGAGTGTTCAGATATTAATGCTTTAATTTGGTTTAATGCTGAGCGTATTAAAATCGTTAAATAA
>NZ_JAKMRT010000039.1:0-1949 GCF_025772225.1 Campylobacter sp. IFREMER_LSEM_CL1097
TTAGTTATTTTAGTTATTTTAGTTATTTTAGTTATTTATTGGCTTAATCCTTAAATTAGTTTATTTTTTATGCTTATTGTTAGTTGTTATTTTTTTATTTGGTTATAAAATTTATTTTTATATATTATTTAGTTATATTGTGAAAATTTTTAATTAATTTGTGTTGATTAGATAGGGTATTTATTATTATTTTTTATTTTATAAAATTTAGTTTTATATGCTATTTAGCTGTTTATTGGTTTAATTTTTAGAGTGGTTTGTTTTTTTATTTTGTTATCGATTTTTATTCTTATATGTTATGGTTTTTGGGTTTATTGTTTTATTTTTTATGGTTTAGATTTGTGTTGTTAGTTATTGAATTGTTTTAATGGCTTATTTGGTGGTTGGTTTTATTATTTTATTTTTTGTGATTTTTATTTAGTGGTTTAGCCAACTTGGTTGTTAACCGTAGATATTTTAATTCTTATTTTTAGTGTTTGATTTAGTTTTAGGTTTTTTATGGTTTGGGGATTTAGTCGTTTTAACTTTAAAATGTTTATAGTGAGTTTGATAAATTTTGTTTTTTAGTTTTTATCGCTTATGTTTTTGGTTTTTATATTGAAATGGTATTGTAAAGTGTTATATGTGATATTGTTTATAATAAAGTTTATAATAAGTCATTGTATTGGTAGATAATTGGTTTCTTAGAAGAAATTATCTTCTAAGAAAGAGAATGTTTATACAGCGCCTTTTGGAGCTGTAAATGCTGTTATTTTAGGTGGTAATCCTTTATATTTTTCTATATTTACTAAGCCTGTATGAGAAATGTTTCCGTTTGCTAATTCGGAAGTTGGCATATCAATAGTTAAGACATTTACATTTCCGTATTTGCACATTCCTTCATCATTTGGATCATACCAGCCACCTTCGCATAATTTTACAACATTTGGCATAATATCTTTAGTTACCACAGCACCTGCGAGAACTTGACCTCTTTTATTGAAAACTCTTACAATATCGCCATTTTTGATTCCAAGTTTTTTAGCATCAATAGGATTGATTAAGATAGGTTCTCTATCATTTACTGCATATTTTTCACGCAATGAGGTATGACACATTTGAGAGTGAAGCCTATCTGTTGGATGATTAGTTAGTAGATGAAAAGGTGTTTCCTTGGTAGCATTTCCTAGCCATTCTATCGGCTCCATCCACATTGGATGTGCTTTGCAGTCTTTATAGTTATACTTTTCGATAGTTTTTGAGTAAATTTCTATCAAGCCTGATTCAGTGCCTAGAGCATTTAAGATAGGATCTTCAATAAATTCAGAAAATCTCACCCATTCCATGCTTTCTATGGTTGGAGAAAAAGTTATAGGCTCATTTTTGGCCCAAAATTCTTCAAAACTTGGCATTTTTGGCTCAAATACATCCCCATAAGCTTGAGTTTGTTTTAAAGCGCTATTGTAGTATTCTTTAATAAAATCTTTTGCTTTTTTACCATTTTCGGTATAAGCATTAAATACATCATCTCCATACACTTTACAAATATCAGCAAAAATTTCATAGTCATCTTTGCTCTCGCCTATTGGTAATACTGCTTGCTTCATTGGAGCTATATTCATATTAGAATAATCTCCACTCATGGTAATATCATCTCGTTCATAAGAACTTGTGGTAGGCATTACAATATCTGCCATTTTCGCAGTTGGAGTCCAATAAATTTCATTTACAACTATAGTTCTTGGTTTTTGCCATGCTTTGATGTTAGTGTTTGTATTTTGATGATGAACTAATGGATTTCCACCTGCCCAATAAATAAAGTCAATATCAGGATAGGTTATTTTAGAACCATTATTGTCTATAACTTTCCCAGGATTTAATAAAGCATCAGCTATTCTAGCTACAGGAAAAGAATAACTAGCAGTATTTTGTAGCCATTCAGCACCACCTTGAGATTCTCCATTTTTTGG